>NZ_JAAGPL010000040.1:0-57270 GCF_017104785.1 Burkholderia sp. Ac-20353
GAGGCGTTCGCGGAGGCCGGCGTGTTCACGGGCGCGTCGGGGCGCAACTGGGCGGCGTACGGCACGGACGTGCGGCTCGGCGACGCGCTGCCGCCGGTCGCGCAGGCGCTGCTGACCGATCCGCAGACGTCCGGCGGCCTGCTCGTCGCGTGCTCGCCCGATACGGTCGACGACGTGCTCGCGTGCTTCCGCGCGGATGGCTTCGATCGTGCGGCGGTGATCGGCGAGATGACGGACGGGCCGGCTCGCGTCGATGTCGTCTGACACGCATTTTTGCGCTCTAGGGTCTGTTTGCATATGGAACGCGCATGCGTTGCCACGAGAACGGCCGCTCGCGAGGCGCGCGACGCGGCGAATACTGGACGTATTCGCAAGGAGCGCAACGCGGCGAGCGGCCGTTCTCGTGGCAACCCCAAATTAAAAAAATTCATTCCAGGGGAATGCCCGAAATCGCCCGTATGGCGGCGTCGCTCGTCGCTTGTTTGGCTCGGCCAAACGGCGCTCCTCACTTCTTGCCCTACGAGCGATTTCGGGCATTCGCATGTGCGTTCCATATGCAAACAGACCCTAGAATCGGCGTTTTCCATCGAAGACGTCGATTCCCGATGAACGATTTCCTGTTCGGGCTGATGATCGCGCTGTCGGTCGGGCCCGTCGCGTTGATGATCGCGAACTACGGCATGCGTGCGGGCACCGCGAGCGGCGTGCGCGCGGCGGTCGGCGTCGCAACGGCCGACGGCTGCTATGCGGTCGTCGCGTTCACGATCGGCGCGATGCTCGCGAGCACGCTCGCGTCGCACCTGTCGCTGTTTCGCGTCGTCGGCGCGCTCGTGCTGCTCGCAATGGGCGCGCGGATGATGTGGCAGGCGCTGCGGGACCGGCGCCGCACGCTCGACGGCGACACGCCGCCGCCCGGCAGCCGCCCGTTCACGTCGATGTTCTTCGTCACGCTCGCGAATCCGCTCACGATCCTGCTGTTCTACGGCTACGCGACGGCTGCCGCCGCCGGGCATCGCCACTGGCTGCTCGGCGCCGCGAGCGTGTTCGCGGGCAGCCTCACGGGCCAGCTCGTGTTCGCGTTCGGCGGCAGCGCGATCGGCCGACTCGTCAAGTCGCCGGGGTTGCTCGCCGCGAGCCACGTCGTCGCGGCGCTTGTCGTGCTGGGGTATGGGGTGGCGGGGCTCGCGCGGTTGTAGCCGCGCTCGATCCGATAGCATTCCTCACGTTCTCGCGGAATCGATCGCGCGGTTGGCCGCCGGTGTCGAATCGATATTCCGCATTGCATTTGAATTGAGTTCCGCATCGGACGCAGGCCGTTTTATACTCCGACGCGCAGTCTCCGAGAGTCGTTCTCACCCAACATCACTTAAACAAGGAACGCCGATGCTGACTCGCTCCATTCTTTCCGCCGCCGCATTCTCGCTTGCGGCCTGTGCGACCGCACCGTCGATCGCGCAGGACAATGCAGGCGATGCGTCCGCCGACACCGGTGCACAGGGCCGCCCGGTCAAGGTCATGATCGTCACGATGTTCGGACCGGAAGGCCAGGCCTGGCTCGACCGTCTCGGCCCGTGGCGCGACGTGACGGTGCCGGGCCTGTCGCCCGATTACCCGGCGGTCCACTGCAACAAGCAGGACGTGTGCGTGATCACGACCGGCATGGGCTATGCGAATGCCGCGGCGTCGATCATGGCGCTGACGTTCTCGCAGCGCTTCGATCTGCACCACACGTATTTCCTGATCTCCGGCATCGCGGGCGTCGACCCCGCGCAAGGGACGGTGGGCTCCGCCGCGTGGTCGAACTATCTCGTCGATTTCGGCCTGCAATGGGAGCTCGATGCGCGCGAGATTCCCGCCGGCTGGAACACCGGCTACCTCGGTATCAACACGAAGAGCCCCAACGACAAGCCGCCGCTCGACTACCGGAGCGAAGTGTTCCAGCTGAATCCGCAGCTGGCCGACGCCGCGTACGCGCTGTCGCGCAACGTCGAGCTTGCCGACAGCACGCAGGCGCAGGCCGCGCGCGCGAAATTCAACTACGCACCCGCGAACCAGCCGCCGTCGGTGATTCGCTGCGACACGTCATCGGGCAACACGTGGTTCTCCGGCACGCTGCTCGGCGAGCGCGCGCGGCAGTGGACGAAGATCCTGACGGACGGCGAGGGCACCTATTGCATGACCGCGCAGGAAGACAACGCGACGTTCGAGGCGCTGAAGCGCGCGGCGAGCGTGAAGCGGGTCGACCTGTCGCGCGTCGCGGTGCTGCGCACGGGCTCCGACTTCGACCGGCCGTATCAAGGCCAGACGAGCGCCGACAACCTGCTGAACTACGCGGACCAGGGCGGCTTCGCCCCGGCGACCGAGAACCTGTACCGCGCGGGCAATCCGCTCGTGCAGGACATCGTCACGCACTGGGGCGAATGGCGCGGCGGCGTGCCGCGCCGCTGACGGGCCGTCAACGGGATCGTCAGCGCGACTGCGGGGCCGAGCGGAACGGCGTCCAGACCGGCGTATCGCTGTCCCAGTGATCGAGCGGGGAGGGCAGTTGATCGTTCATGATTCGAGACTCCTGCAACTAGCTGACTGACTGACGGGATTCACGACGCCGCGCGCGGGGCGACCTGACGCGCGGCGTTGTCCGTTTACGTGTGTGCTTGTGTGCGCTGATGTCGGCTTACCGGCCCGCGCCCGCGAGCTGGTTGCCTTCCGGCGTCGGGCGATACGGGCGCGGCACGAGGTCGAGCCCTTGCGCGTACGACGTGGCCTTGCGCAGATACGCGACGGTGCCGTCGTGTTGCGCCTGTTCCAGTTCCGCGCGCACTTCGGCGCGGGAGCGGGGCGCGTTGCTTTGCGTGTACCACGACGTATTGCCGTAATCGCCCGCGTGGCCCGTGTCGGTGTCGGCGAAGGCCGGCGCGGACACGGCGAGGGCGAGGGCGAGAGCGGAGAGCAGACTGCGGCGTTTCATGATGGAACTCCTGTCGACCAGCGTTGGCGCTTCAGCGGTACCGCGTTGCGCGCGTTGGTCTCATGCAAAGTTATCGATTCGGTGCGCGATGTGTTGCGCGACAGGATCAACTGTATGAGCGGAGGTCCCGGCGATAAATGCGCCGCTGGTGAATTGAATTGTCGCGATGCAGGAACAATCGCAATCCGCAATGCCGGCAGGGTCGTCGTTCGTGCACGCGGCGGCCCTTATGTGGCGCGGGTTTGCGCGTGTGGCGACCGTGCATCGTCACGCATCGCATGCGTGCGTGCGCGATTATGTCGATGCGCGGAAAGGTGTACTGCGAAATCCGGAAGGCCGGTGAGCGGGAGGCCGAGCGCGTGAAGCATGCGCGAAGAATGCGCGGCGGGATGTCGATGCGCCGGCCGTGCGGCCGGCGCATGTTTGTTCAGAAGCTCAGGCGACCCACTCGTTGACCACCGGCGTATCGAGCACCGGTGCGCGCTCCGCTTCCTCGAACGTGCGCTTGCTGCAGGTCGCGTCGAGGCTGCCCTTGCCGCTCAGCAGCGGGCAGCGGTCGAACACTTCGGCGATCCAGTCGACGAACACGCGCACCTTCGGCGACAGATGGCGGCTGTGCGGATAGACGACCGAGATCGGCATCGGCAGCGGCTTGATGCCGGGCAGCACTTCCTTCAGCCGGCCGTCGCGCAGATACGGCAGCACCATGAACAGCGGCGGCTGGACCAGCCCGAAGCCTTCGAGCCCGCACGTCACGTACGCATCCGCATCGTTCACCGACACGACCGCGTCCATCTTGATCTCGATTTCCTTGCCGTCGATCAGGAACGTCCAGTCGAGCGTGCGCCCCGTGCGGCTCGAGAAGTAGTTGACGGCCTTGTGCTGGCTCAGGTCGTCGATCGACTGCGGCTCGCCGTGCGTCTCGAGATACGCGGGCGATGCGACCGTCACGCATTCGAACAAGCCGATGCGGCGCGCGACGAGCGACGAGTCCTGCAGCGCACCGACCCGGATCACGCAGTCGACGCCTTCCTGCAGCAGGTCGACCGGACGATCCGACAGCCCGAGCTGCAGGTCGATGTCCGGATAGCGCGAATGGAATTCGCACAGCGAAGGGATCACGAGCAACCGTCCGATCGAGCCCGGCATGTCGATACGCAACTTTCCGTGCGGCTTGCGATTGTTGTTCTGGAAGCTCGCCTCGGTTTCCTCGACGTCCGCGAGGATCCGCACGCAACGTTCGTAGTACGCGGCGCCGTCGGGCGTCAGCGACAGCCGGCGCGTGGTCCGATGCATCAGCCGCACGCCGAGGAATGCCTCGAGATTCTGGATGATCGTCGTGACGGATGCGCGCGGCAGGCTGAGCGTTTCCGCTGCCTTGGTGAAGCTGTTCGTGTCGACGACGCGAGTAAACACCTGCATGGCCTGAAGCCGGTCCATCACAACCTCCGTACTTATCTGGACAGACGGAACAAAGAGGCCGCGTCGCCTTGTAAGCGCCGCAGCCTCTGATTGTTCGGGGTCGTTGAATTGTGTTGCCGGATTATAGGCATTTATCCCGATGTCTGCCGGACCCAGAATTCGTTCCATCTCGAAATGGATGACGGTTCGTCATGGACGCTTCTGAATTCAGCAAATTCCTGAAAGCCGCGCTGCCGGTCGAAGCCAGTGCCGGCGCGGCTCTGACGGTCACCGAGGTGGAAATTCCCGGCTACGCGCAGGACATCGTGCTGCGGCTCTATCGCCGCCCGGACAAGACCGGATTGCCGGTAGTGCTTTATTTCCACGGCGGCGGCTTCGTGCGCGGCACGCTCGACGATGCCGATTTCGCCGCGCGTTTTTTAGCAGAACGCTTACCGGCTCTCGTAGTGTCGGTCGATTATTCGCTCGCGCCGGCCTATCCGTTTCCGGCTGCGCCGGAGGACGCGTATCGCGCAGCCGTGTGGGCGGCGACGCGGGCGCGCGCGTTCGGCGGCAATCCGAAGAAGATCGGCGTCGCGGGCCACGATGCGGGTGGCCAACTCGCGAACTGCCTCGCGTTCATCGCACGCGACCGCGGCGAGGTGCCGATCGCCGCGCAGGCCTTGTTCGGCCCGATGCTCGACCCGAGCATGACGCGCATCGGCGACGCGGAGCGCCTTGCGTCCGACATCACCGCAAAGGAATGCGCGGCGTGCTACCGCGCGTACCTGCCGCAGGCATCGCAGCGCATGCACCCGTATGCGGCGCCGCTCGAGTCGATGCGCCTTGCGGGCCTGCCGCCGACGCTGGTCGTTACCGCGCAGAACGACGTGCTGCACGTCGAGGCGGAGAAGTACGCGGGCTGCCTGATCTCGTCCGGCGTGCTCACGCAGGTGATCCGCTATCCGCACATCACGCATGCGGCGCTCGCGACGCACGAGGCGGCCTTCGAAGAAGCCGTGCGCTTCTTCCAGTGCCGTTTACAGGCGCGCCAGCCGAACCGAATCGAATAACCAATCCAATCCACGCTCACTGGAGATCTACATGACCATCCTACGCACCTCACGTTCCCGGATCGCGGTTGCCGCGATTGCGACACTCGCCGTCGTCGGGCTGGGCACGTTCGGCGCGATGCGCGTCAGCGCGAGCGCACCGGAGAAGCAGGCGGCGCCGCTGCCTGAAGTCGACGTCGCGACCGTCGTGCCGCAGACCGTGACCGACTGGCAGGCCTATTCGGGTCGCCTCGAAGCCGTCGAGAAGGTCGACGTGCGCCCGCAGGTGTCCGGCACGATCGTGTCGGTGAACTTCAAGGACGGCGCGCTCGTGAAGAAAGGCGACGTGCTGTTCGTGATCGATCCGCGCCCGTACCAGGCGGAAACCGACCGCGCGGCCGCGCAGCTCGCGGCCGCGCAGGCACGCAACGGCTACGCGCAGAGCGACTGGCAGCGCGCGCAGCGGCTGATCGGCGACAACGCGATCGCGAAACGCGACTACGACGAGAAGCAGAACTCGGCGCGCGAGGCGACCGCGAACCTAAAGGCTGCCGAGGCCGCGCTCGAGACCGCGCGCATCAACCTCGGCTATACGCGGATCGTCGCGCCCGTGTCGGGCCGCGTGTCGCGCGCGGAGATCACGGTCGGCAACGTCGTGTCCGCGGGCGCGTCGGCCGCGCCGCTGACGACGCTCGTGTCGGTGTCGCCGATCTATGCGTCGTTCGATGCGGACGAGCAGACCTACCTGCAATACATCAGCGGCGCGCGCGACGGCCGCAAGGTGCCGGTCGAGCTCGGTCTCGCGAACGAATCGGGCTATTCGCGCAGCGGCACGATCGACTCGGTCGACAACCGGCTCGACACGTCGTCCGGCACGATCCGCGTGCGCGCGCGCTTCGACAACGCGGACGGTGCGCTCGTCCCGGGCCTCTACGCGCGCGTGAAGGTCGGCGGCAGTGCGCCGCACCCGGCGCTGCTCGTCGACGACGCGGCGATCAACACCGACCAGGACAAGAAGTTCGTGTTCGTCGTCGACCAGCAGGGCCGCGTGTCCTACCGCGAAGTGCAGCAGGGGTTGCAGCATGGCAACCAGCGCGTGATCGTCAACGGCCTCGCCGCCGGCGACCGCGTGATCGTGAACGGCACGCAGCGTGTGCGGCCGGGCGAGCAGGTGAAGCCGCACATGGTGCCGATGACGGGCGGAGATGCCCCGTCGGCGCCGCTTGCGGACAACGCGAAGCCCGCTGCACCGGCGAAGGCGGATTCGTAAGCGGCGCAACCGCTGCGAATTCGCGTTCAACCAGACAGAGCCACCCATGAACATATCCAAATTCTTTATCGACCGGCCGATCTTCGCAGGAGTCCTATCGGTGATCATCCTGCTGGGCGGGGTGATCGCGATGTTCCTGCTGCCGATTTCGGAATATCCGGAAGTCGTGCCGCCGTCGGTGATCGTCAAGGCGCAATATCCGGGTGCGAACCCGAAGGTGATCGCCGAAGCGGTCGCGTCGCCGCTCGAGGAACAGATCAACGGCGTCGAGGACATGCTGTACATGCAGTCGCAGGCGAACAGCGACGGCAACATGACGATCACCGTCACGTTCAAGCTCGGCACCGATCCGGACAAGGCCACGCAGCTCGTGCAGAACCGCGTGAACCAGGCGCTGCCGCGCCTGCCGGAAGACGTGCAGCGGCTCGGCATCACGACGGTGAAGAGCTCGCCGACGCTGACGATGGTCGTGCACCTGATCTCGCCGGATAACCGTTACGACATGACGTATCTGCGCAACTACGCGCTGATCAACGTGAAGGACCGGCTGTCGCGCATCCAGGGTGTCGGCCAGGTGCAGCTGTGGGGTTCGGGCGACTACGCGATGCGCGTGTGGCTCGATCCGCAGAAGGTCGCGCAGCGCGGCCTGACCGCGAACGACGTCGTGCAGGCGATTCGCGAGCAGAACGTGCAGGTTGCGGCCGGCGTGATCGGCGCGTCGCCGTCGCTGCCGGGCACGCCGCTGCAGTTGTCGGTGAACGCGCGCGGCCGTCTGCAGAACGAGGACGAATTCGGCGACATCGTCGTGAAGACCGCGCCGGACGGCGCCGTTACGCGTGTGCGCGACATCGCGCGCGTCGAGCTCGACGCGTCCGAGTATGGCCTGCGCTCGCTGCTCGACAACAAGCCGGCGGTCGCGATGGCGATCAACCAGTCGCCGGGCGCGAACTCGCTCGCGATCTCGGATGAAGTGCGCAAGACGATGGCCGAGCTGAAGCAGGACTTCCCGGCGGGCGTCGACTACAAGATCGTCTACGACCCGACGCAGTTCGTGCGTTCGTCGATCAAGGCGGTGATCCATACGCTGCTCGAAGCGATCGCGCTCGTCGTGATCGTCGTGATCGTGTTCCTGCAGACGTGGCGCGCGTCGATCATTCCGCTGATCGCGGTGCCGGTGTCGATCGTCGGCACGTTCTCGCTGCTGCTCGGGTTCGGGTATTCGATCAATGCGCTGTCGCTGTTCGGGATGGTGCTCGCGATCGGTATCGTGGTCGACGATGCGATCGTCGTGGTCGAGAACGTCGAGCGCAACATCGAGAGCGGGATGACCGCACGGCAGGCGACCTACAAGGCGATGCAGGAAGTGAGCGGGCCGATCATCGCGATCGCGCTCACGCTCGTCGCCGTGTTCGTGCCGCTCGCATTCATGTCGGGCCTCACCGGCCAGTTCTACAAGCAGTTCGCGATGACGATCGCGATCTCGACGGTGATCTCCGCGTTCAACTCGCTGACGCTTTCGCCGGCGCTGTCCGCGATCCTGCTGAAGGGCCACGGCGACAAGGAAGACTGGCTGACGCGCGTGATGAACCGCGTGCTCGGCGGCTTCTTCAAGCGCTTCAACAAGGTGTTCCATCTCGGCGCTGAGAACTACGGCCGCGGCGTGCGCGGCGTGCTGTCGCGCAAGGCGGTGATGCTCGGCGTGTACGTCGTGCTCGTCTGCGCGACGGTGCTCGTGTCGAAGGTCGTGCCAGGCGGCTTCGTGCCCGCGCAGGACAAGGAATACCTGATCGCGTTTGCGCAACTGCCGAACGGCGCGTCGCTCGACCGCACCGAGAAGGTGATCCGCGACATGGGCTCGATCGCGCTGAAGCAGCCGGGCGTCGAGAGCGCGGTCGCGTTCCCGGGCCTGTCGGTGAACGGCTTCACGAACAGCTCGAGCGCGGGCATCGTGTTCGTCACGCTGAAGCCGTTCTCGGAGCGGCACGGCAAGGCGCTGTCGGCCGGCGCGATCGCCGGTGCGCTGAACCAGCAGTACGGCGCGATCAAGGACTCGTTCGTTGCGGTGTTCCCGCCGCCGCCGGTGCTCGGCCTCGGCACGCTCGGCGGCTTCAAGATGCAGATCGAGGATCGCGGCGCGGTCGGCTATGCGCGGCTCGCGGATGCGACCAACGACTTCATCAAGCGCGCGCAGCAGGCGCCGGAACTCGGCCCGCTGTTCACGAGCTACCAGATCAACGTGCCGCAGCTCAACGTCGATCTGGACCGTGTGAAGGCGAAGCAGCTCGGCGTGCCCGTCACCGACGTGTTCAACACGATGCAGGTGTACCTCGGCTCGCTGTATGTGAACGACTTCAACCGCTTCGGCCGCGTGTACCAGGTGCGCGTGCAGGCGGATGCGCCGTTCCGCCAGCGCGCGGACGACATCCTGCAGCTGAAGACGCGCAACGACAAGGGCGAGATGGTGCCGCTGTCGTCGCTCGTCACCGTGACGCCGACGTTCGGCCCCGAGATGGTGGTGCGCTACAACGGCTACACGGCGGGCGACATCAACGGCGGCCCGGCGCCCGGCTTCTCGTCGGGGCAGGCGCAGGCGGCAGTCGAGCGGATCGCGCACGAGACGCTGCCGCGTGGCGTGCGGTTCGAATGGACCGACCTCACGTACCAGCAGATCATCGCGGGCAACGCGGCGTTCTGGGTGTTCCCGATCAGCGTGCTGCTCGTGTTCCTCGTGCTCGCTGCGCTGTATGAGAGCCTGACGCTGCCGCTCGCGGTGATCCTGATCGTGCCGATGAGCATTCTGTCGGCGCTGACGGGCGTGTGGTTGACGCAGGGCGACAACAACATCTTCACGCAGATCGGCCTGATGGTGTTGGTCGGGCTGTCGGCGAAGAACGCGATCCTGATCGTCGAATTCGCACGCGAACTCGAGCATGACGGCAAGACGCCGCTCGAGGCCGCGATCGAGGCGAGCCGGCTGCGTCTGCGGCCGATCCTGATGACGTCGATCGCGTTCATCATGGGTGTCGTGCCGCTCGTCACGTCGACCGGCGCGGGTGCCGAGATGCGGCATGCGATGGGGATTGCGGTGTTCTTCGGGATGCTCGGCGTGACGCTGTTCGGGCTGATGCTGACGCCGGTGTTCTACGTCGTGCTGCGCACGCTCGCGGGCGGCAAGATCCACGTCGCCGGCAAGGATTCGGCCGGCTATGGCGTACCGGCTCCGGATGCTTGAGGACAACACAATGAAAAACATTCGTATCGAAAACGGCCTGCTGCGCATCGCGAAGCTCGCGGCGGCGAGCGGCCTGCTCGTGTCGTTGCTCGCCGCGTGCGCGGTCGGCCCCGACTACAAGCGGCCGGACGTCGCGACGCCCGCTGCGTTCAAGGAAGC
Source organism: Burkholderia sp. Ac-20353 (assembly GCF_017104785.1). NCBI lineage: Bacteria > Pseudomonadati > Pseudomonadota > Betaproteobacteria > Burkholderiales > Burkholderiaceae > Burkholderia > Burkholderia sp. Ac-20353. The sequence goes on from NZ_JAAGPL010000040.1 coordinate 10,083, forward strand.
GCCCGTGCTCGCGCCGGGCGAGCAGGCCGGCACGTGGAAGACGGCGGAGCCGTCGGACGCCGCGCATCGCGGCGAATGGTGGACGGTGTTCGGCGATCCGGTGCTCGATTCGCTCGAGCAGCAGGCGCTCGCCGCGAACCAGAACCTGAAGGCCGCGGCGGCGCGCGTCGAGGAAGCGCGCGCGGCGACCCGCTCGGCGCGCTCGCAGTGGTTCCCGCAGGTCGGCGTCGGCTTCGGGCCGACCCGCGAGGGGCTGTCGTCGGCGTCGCAGTCCCTGCCGCAGGGCAGCGGCCCGACGAACGCGACGCTGTGGCGCGCGCAGAGCACGGTGTCGTATGAAGCCGACCTGTTCGGCCGCGTGGGCCGCAACGTCGAAGCGTCGCGTGCGGACCAGGCGCAGAGCGAGGCGTTGTTCCGGTCGGTGCAGCTCGCGCTGCAGGCCGACGTTGCGCAGAACTACTTCGAACTGCGCCAGCTCGACTCCGATCAGGACCTGTACCGCCGCACGGTCGACCTGCGCCAGGAAGCGCTGAACCTCGTGCAGCGCCGCTTCAACGAGGGCGACATCAGCGAGCTCGACGTGTCGCGTGCGAAGAACGAGCTGGCGACTGCGCAGGCCGATGCGGTCGGCGTCGCGCGCCGGCGCGCGGCGTCCGAGCATGCGCTCGCGATCCTGCTCGGCAAGGCGCCCGCGGATTTTGCATTCAAGCAGACGCCGATCGTGCCGGTCGGCGTGAAGGTGCCGCCGGGCCTGCCGTCCACGCTGCTCGAACGGCGGCCGGATGTGGCGGCCGCCGAGCGCGCAATGGCTGCCGCGAACGCGCGCGTCGGCCTCGCGAAGTCCGCGTACTTCCCGAAGCTCGACATCACCGGTGCGTTCGGCTATGAGGCATCGACGCTCGGCAGCCTGTTCATGTGGTCGAGCCGTACGTTCCTGCTCGGGCCGTTCGCCGGTACCGCGCTGACGCTGCCGCTCTTCGACGGCGGGCGGCGCGCGGCGGGCGTGCAGCAGGCGCGCGCGCAGTACGACGAGCAGGTTGCGAACTACCGGCAGCAGGTGCTCGTCGCGTTCCGCGAGGTCGAGGACAATCTGTCGGACCTGCGATTGCTCGACGAGCAGATCCGCGCGCAGGACTCGGCCGTCAATGCGTCACGCCGCGCGGCGACGCTGTCGCGCACGCAGTACCAGGAAGGCGAGGTCGCGTATCTCGACGTGATCGACAGCGAGCGCTCGGTGCTGCAGTCGCAGTTGCAGGCGAACCAGTTGACCGGCGCGCAGGCCGTCTCGACCGTCAACCTGATCCGCGCGCTTGGTGGCGGGTGGGCTGACGCGCCGGCGGCGGTCGGCGATGCGGCGCACGGCAAGGAGAATGTGGCTGCGCGTTGAGTGAAACGCAGCGTAGTGCGCGGTGATGCGGCGGAATGCATCGCCCGGATGTGCAGCGAACCCCGGCACGCGGCGTAAGCCTGCGTGGCCGGGGTTTTTTAATTGCATCGACCGGTTGTATCCGCAACTGCAAGCAGCCGTTCGACACGGTCACCCGTTTCGTCGACAATCGATGGCCCAGACTTGCGAGCGCGATCATGTTCGTCTTTCCTGTCAGCCCCCGTGAATTGTTCAGCGAACGGAAGCAGCAGTTCGTCGGTTGGGGCATTCCGCGCGTGATGATCGAGCGCGTCGAGCAACGCGTCACGGACAATTGGCACGACGGTCCGGGCGGTTGGGCGTATGAATGGTCGCGCGAGGCCGCTGTGGCGCGTGACGGAATGCGCTGGCTATTGGCGTCGATGCTGTACGGGGCAGCGCGATTCCCTGTCGCTTGCACGCCGCTTCGGCAAGCGGCATTGCACAATCAGACCGAATGTTTCGTGCGCGCATCGGGTGATTTTCCGGTTCGCTTTGAACGCGTCGAAATCGATCATGATCGTGGCAGCGTTCGCTTCCCCGTGCATGTCTATGCTCCAAAGCCACGCGGCGATTATCCTGTCGTGTGTCTGACGGGCGGGGTCGATACGGGAAAAATGGAGTTGCACCGCCTTGCGCTCGCACTGGCGATTTATGGGCGCTTCACGGTCGTTGTGATGGACATGCCGGGTACCGGCGAAACGAATACGGCACTGCGATCGGACAGTCACCACGTGTACCGCACCGTACTTTCCGGGTTCGCCGGGCGACGCAAAAAGGCGATCGTCGGCGTGAGCTTTGGCGGTCATTGGGCCGCCAAGTTGGCACTCCTTGGCGAAGTCGATGCCGCGATCGATTGGGGCGGGCCCATCGGTGCCGCCGAAAGAGATGCGGGCCTGGTGTCGCGCTTGCCGAATGGCATGACCGGCATCATCGCGAATGCGGCGCGCTTGCCTGGGCTCCCCGATATCGACAGCACGAAGCGGCTGTTGCAGACTTTCTCGCTCAAGGAGCAGGGTTTGCTCGACCGCCCCGATTGCGCACCGCTGTTGGCCGTGAATGGTGACTGCGATCCGTACATCCCGCGTGACGACGTTCAGGTGTTCGGCGCGTATCCGTCCGCCCGGGTGTGGCTGCTGCGGGGCTTGGGGCATTGCGCGGCGGAAGCGTCGATCCGTGTGGTCCCCGGAATGCTTGCGTGGTTGCGCGCGGTCCTGCATGGACAGAGTTTGAGGAATCGGGTTGTCCTGAGAGCGGCGGAGTGGATTTTGCCGGCACGGGTTCAGCACTGTAATGATGAGAGCGGAACTGACTCAGTGTGAATCGATCAATCATGACGAGCGTTTTGCATCTCAACACAAGGGCGTTGACCGTTTTGGATCGTGGATTCAATTGAGGGATGTTCCCGGAATCTCCGGCAATCCACCGCTTTCGGATAGACGAATGGACGTGAAACCGGAACACGATCTCACCGATGCAACAAAGGCATGCCCGATCCTGCTGCGCAACCATCAGGGCACGACCGAGATCCTCGCATTCGAGCATCCCTCCGCGGGTTACCAATTGGTGAAGGGCTCAATCGAGCGAGGGGAGTCCGCAAAGGATGCTGCCGTTCGTGAACTCCGAGAGGAGTCGGGGATTCGGGACGCAGAGGTCATATCGGATCTCGGTAGCTGGAACGCTCCATACCAGGGGCAAATCTGGTCCTTCCAACTATGTGCAACACGAACGACGCTCCCTGATGAATGGACATTCGAGACGACTGACGATGGCGGGCACGTCTTCAGATTGTTCTGGCATCCAATGCATTCGAGTCTTCCCGACCCGTGCCATGTCCTGTTTCGAGAAGCCTTGAGAGAAGTGCGACGTCGAATCCCGAAGGAGATTCTGGACACATTGTCGACGCTACCCGACGGCCGCTAAGGGCTGGCAACCGCGATCCATCATCGCGCGTCCACGAAGCGCCATTGTTTTTCGCAGCGCGACTTTCAATTGCAACTAACGGTCAAGTCCGCCATGCACCGGCCAGCGGTCACACGCCGTGCTTCCGTCCCCGTCAGACCTCTTCACCCGCAGCCCGCAACGCGCGCACCAGTTCGTTGGCCGCCTTGCCGAGCCCCGTGTGCTTCGGCAAACGCAGATACACGGGCAACGGCAAGCCGTTGCGAATGTTGGCGAACACGAGCGGCGCGAGATCGCCGTTGTCCACGTGACGCACAATCACGGACGCCGGCAAGTTCGCCCAGCCGTGGCCGGCCTTTACGAGTGCGATCGCGGTGGCCATGTCGTTCACCTTCCACGTGCGGCTGCCGATCACGGGCCGCACATCGGTCAACGGCCGGTCCGCGTCGGCGATCACGATCTGCCGAAAGCCCGACAGACGTTCGATTGCTTCGGGGTGCGCAGATTCGGCGATCAGTGGATGGCTCGGCGCGGCAACCGCGACGAGTGTTTCGGTCCAAAGCGCGTGAATCTGCTCCTGCGGATGAAGGTCGAGCCCGCCGTAGGCGACGCAGAGATCCACGGCGGAACGATGCAGCGCGTCGACGATCACGTCCTGCGGTGCGGTCGCGACGGTGATCGCGAGCGCGGGATACTTCGTCGCGACGGCGATCAGCGCTTGTGCGACCGGGGTGCCGTCGATCTCGGCCGCGATGCCGATCCGCAGTGTGTCTTCGACGCCGTCCGACAGGTGCCGCGCATGCGCACGCAGCGCCTGCAGCCGTTCGGCGATCGAGCGTGCGTCGGGCAGCAGCGCCGTCATTGCGGCGGTCGGCGTGGGCTCCCGCGTGCCGCGGTCGAACAGCACGAGGCCGAGTTCCGCCTCGAGATTCGAGATCGCCATGCTGACGGCCGACGGCGTGCGGCCGAGCGCGCGCGCCGCCGCTGAGAACGACCCTTTGTCGATGACGGTCAGGAGCATGTCGATGTGATCGCTGGTGAGCACGAGCGGTCTCCTGTAAGGAAAATTGAAAGAACCTGACTTTTGAGGACAGGGTACCCGCTGCTAGTCTCGACGCCTTGTTCGATTCGAAGGGGAATATTGATGCAAGGCTGGAAGAGACGCATCGTCTACGTCGTGCTGTTCGAGGCGCTGGGCATCCTGATCGCGTCGGTGACGCTCGGCATGCTGAGCGGCGCAAGCGCGGAAAAGAGCGGCCTCCTGGGCGTGATGATCTCGACGACCGGGGTGACCGTCAATTTCCTGTACAACCTCGCGTTCGAGGCGTGGGAACGGCGGCGCGCGGCGACGACGCGATCGGTGGGGCGCCGCGTGCTGCACGCGGTCGGGTTTCAGGTCGCACTCGTGACGTTCCTGATCCCGCTGATCGCGTGGTGGCTCGATGTGTCGCTGCTGCAGGCGTTCCTGTTCGACGCGGTGCTGATCGTGTTCTTCCCGATCTTCACGTTCGTCTACAACTGGACGTTCGATTGCGTGTTCGGGTTGCCGGATGCCGTGACGCGGAAGGCCGAATCGCTCGCGTAGAACGCGATTGGCGCCAGCAACGCTCGGCGCGCGCTCGAGGCGCTCGCCGGCGAATGTGGGGGGAGGCGAGCACGCGGGGCAGATGATCCGCCCGCGCGATTACCCGGCGACGAACTCGTGCACGTACCGATTGAACACGCCCGGGCTCGCCGCATTCATCCCGTGCGACGCACCGGCGACGGTCTGCCGCTGCGCGTTGCCGATCCACTGCGCGAGCGTCTCGACGTTGTTGCGGAACATCTTCGGGCTGCGTTGCCCATCGATCAGCAGCGTGCGGCAGCGGATCGCCGCCGCCGTGTCGAGCGAATACGCGGGCAGCGGATCGCGCAGCTGCTTCGGCAGCGTGCTCGCGTTGTCGATCGCCATCGTGCGGAAGCGCGTCGTGCTCTTCTTCCACGCGCCGGGGATGCTGACGGAATCGACGAACATCTCGAGCCCCGCATCGACGTCGCCGTTCTCGACGAGGCTCACGGCCTTCGTGCGCAGCGCGAGCGCGGCCGGCGGCAGCTTCGCTTCTTCACGCACGCTTTCCCGCTGCAGCGGGCCGCCCGGATCGGCAAGCGTCAGCGTGGCGACGAGCTCGGGATGATGGCGCGCGACGTTGAATGCGACGCTGCCGCCACGCGAATGGCCGACGAGGTGCACGGGGCCCAGGTCGAGCGCGTCGATGAATTCGGCGAGCTCGTCGACGTGGTTCTGCCAGCCGAACTCGTTCTGGATGCCGGCTTCGACGGCCGGCCAGTAATGGCTGAGGCTCGGCGCAATGCAGCGGTAGTGCGCGGACAGCGACTCAAGCTGGGCATCCCAGTAGCGGTAGTCGCAGAGCGATCCGTGAACGAACACCATCGGTGCGCCCGTGCCCTTCTCGACATACGGCAGGCTGATGCCTGACGACAGCGTCGCAAATTGCAGGTCGGGGTTCGCGAGCACCGAAGGCTCGATTCGCATGTTCATGACTGAAAAAACTCACAGGTGCGTCATCACGTCGCAACTATGCCCGACGGCGCGGCGTAAGGAAAACGCATAATTTTCATCGTATCGATCAATTTTATTGATACTGATGCCGCAAAGCCCTGTCGTTGAAAGGGCCATCAGTTCGGCTTCAAATTCGTCTGATGATTGTAGGCAGCATGAACGACGGTGCGCCGCCGGCCGGCGTTCAGCGGACCGCGACCGCGGGCGCGCAGCGCACATCAACCGGCAGGTCGTTATCAGCCGCGAACTGCATCGCGAATTCGAATGCATCGGGGCACACGGTCCGCAATTCGTGCGAGACGAACAGGCACTTCGCGCCGCTATCGACGACCGGCGTCGCGAGCCGCGTGAGTGCGCTCGGAAAGCCCGGCCGTTTCTCGCCGACAAAGAGCGTGATCACGCCCGCGAGCCGTTCGGGCCAGTCGCTCGGCCGAAACGTCTTGCGTGCATGCGTGATGCCGATGATCAGGTAGCCGTCGGTCCGGCCTTTCTCGGTTACGTCGATGCGGTCCATCCCTGTACGATCCTCGTTCGCGTTCGGTTGGTGGCCGCGCGTGGCGGCGGCGTGGGTTGTTCGACATGCGGGCGCACGCGGCGGCCAATGCGGTTTGGCGGTTTGGCGGTTCGGCCGTGCGTCGGCGCGCGCACGGCGTCGCCGAAACGCGCGCAGCGGCCGGCCGTGCGGGTTACGACTCGGCCCCGTCGGCGGTGCCATCGCCGCGAGCGGGAATCCGCAGGTGGCGCAGCTTGTGATAGAGCGTTTTCTTCGGCATCCCGAGTTCGACGCTTGCGTCCGCAACGTTGCCGTTGTGCCGGCGCAGCATGTCCTCGATCAGCATGCGTTCGAAGTACGCGAGCTGTTCCGCGAGCGTGCCGCCGCTCGCGGCCGCGCCGCCGGCCGACAGCAGGCTGTCGCCGGTCAGCCCGAGCACGAAGCGGTCGGCGACGTTCTGCAGCTCGCGCACGTTGCCGGGCCATTGGTGCGTCATCAGTTCGGACACCTGCGCAGCGGACACGACGGGCGCCGGCTGTCCGAAGCGGCGTGCGGCCGCGAGCACGAAGTGCTCGAATAGCAGCGGTACATCCTCGCGCCGTTCGCGCAGCGGCGGCAGCTCGATTTGCGCGACGTTCAGCCGGTACAGCAGGTCCGCGCGAAAACTTCCGTCGGACGCGAGTTCGGCGAGGTCGGCCTTCGTCGCGGCGACCACGCGGCAATCGACCGGAATCAGTTCGTTCGCACCGAGCCGTTCGATCATGCGCTCCTGCAGCACGCGCAGCATCTTGATCTGCAGCGGGATCGGCATCGTCTCGATCTCGTCGAGGAACAGCGTGCCGCCGTGCGCCCACTCGATCTTGCCGATGCGCTTCTTGATCGCGCCCGTGAACGCGCCGGCCTCATGGCCGAACAGCTCGCTTTCGAACACCTGTTCCGGCAGCCCGCCGCAGTTCAGCGCGACGAAATGGGCATCGCGCCGTCCGCCGAAATCGTGCAGGCTGCGTGCGATCAGCTCCTTGCCGGTGCCCGTCTCGCCGCTGATCAGCACCGACACCGACGTATCGGCGAGCCGCAGGATCTTCTTGCGGACGTCGGCCATCGCGGGCGACTTGCCGAGCACCAGCGCCTCGATGCCTTGCCAGTTGTGGAGCGCCGCGCGCAAGCCCTGCACCTCGAGCGTCAGCCGGCGCTTCTCGACCGCGCGCGCGACGCGCCCGGCGATCACGTCCGACGAGAACGGCTTCTCGATGAAGTCGTACGCGCCGACCTGCATCGCGCCGACGGCCGTCGAGATGTCGGCGTGGCCGCTGATCAGCACGACAGGGATCTGCGCATCGACGACCATCACGCGGTCGAGCAGCTGCAGCCCGTCGATGCCCGGCATCCGCACATCCGACACGATCACGATCGGTGCGCCGGGCGCGACGTGCGCGAGCGCGTCGGCCGCCGACGCGAACGCGCTCACCGGAAACCCGGCGAGCGCGACGGCCTGCTCGACGCCGATCCGGACATTTTCATCGTCCTCGACGACCAGCACCCGAATCTCATCTTCCATGCTCTGTCCTTTGCAGCGTGGCCGCTGCGAAATCGATACTGAACTGCGCGCCGCCGTCGTCGCGGTTGGCGGCGGCGATCTTCGCGCCGAACCCCTCGACGATCCGCGACGTGATCGCGAGCCCGAGCCCGAGGCCTTGCCCGCGCGGCTTGGTCGTCACGAATGGCTCGAACAGGTGCGCGAGCACGTCCGGCGCGATGCCGGTGCCACTGTCGGCGATCGTGAAGCACACGCGGCCGTGCGGATCGGGTTCGCCCGCCTCGATGACGATCACGTGCGTCGCGGCATCGCGCACCGCGTCGAGCGCATTGCCGAGCAGGTTCACGATCACCTGCTGCAACTGGCTCGACTCCGCGTACACGGCCGCGCCGGGCGGAATCCGCACGTCGAGCCGCACGCCTTCGTCGCGGATTCGCGCCTCGTAGATGAGCCGCGCGTGCGCGACCGCTTCGGCGAGCGATACCGCGACGCGCTCGACGTCCGGCTTGCGCGCGAACGTTTTCAGCTCGCCGGTCAGCACGGCCATGCTGTCGACGAGCCGGCCGATGCGTTCGAGGTTGGCGATCGCCTGCGCGGGCTGGTTGCGCTCGAAGAACGTGCGCGCGTTGTCGCACAGCGTGCGGATCGCGACGAGCGGCTGGTTCAGCTCGTGCGTGAGGCCCGCGGCCATCTGCCCGAGCACCGCGAGCTTGCCCGCGTGCACGACCTCCTGCTGCGAATCGCGCAGGCGCTGCTCGGTGCGCTCGCGCTCGACGATCTCCTGCTGCATGCGTTCGTTCGCGGCCGTCAGCGCGGCCGTGCGCTGCGCGACGGTCAGCTCGAGTTTGTCGTTCGCGCGCCGCAGCGCATCCTGTGCGTTGAGCCGCGCGGCGATCGTGCGGCGGCGCTGGATCGCGTAAGCGGCATAGAGCGCGGCGATCAGGAACGCGCCCGTCACGAACGCGAACGCCATCTGCTGCTGGCGCCGCGCGCCGGCGACGTCGAGCAGCACCAGCAGCGAATCGCCGGCCTGCGGCGCGGGCCGCGACATCACGAGGTAGCGCGCGGTGCGTCCTGCGTGACGCAGGTCGGGAAAGGTGCCGAGCCACGCGTGCGCGTTCCAGTCGTCGACGCGCCGATACGGCAGCACTTCGACCGTGCGGCCCGCGTATTGCCGCGATGCCTGGATCTCGCGCTGCTGCTGCACGGTGATCGGCCGCAGCGCGGTGAACTTCCATTCGGGCTCGGTCGAGATGACGATCACGCCGTTGCCGTCGACGACCATCGCCGCGACGCCGGGTGCACGCCATGCCGATTCGAGCGCGTCGACGCTGACCTTGACGGCCGCGGCTCCCAGCGTCACGCCGCCGTCGCGGACCGCGCTCGCGAAGTAGAGCCCGGGAATGCCAGTGTTGGTGCCGATGCCGAAGAAGCGGCCGGTACCGTGCGCGAGTGCGTCCTGGAAGTAAGGGCGGTACGACACGTTGGTGCCGACGAAGCTGACCGGCTGGTTCCAGTTGCTCGCGGCGATCACCGAACCCTGCAGGTCGATCACGTCGGCGGCGCCGCTGCCGGCGTCGCGGTTGACGGCCTCGAGGTAGGTGTTGACCGTGTGCAGCAGGTCGGGCGTCGCGTCACTCTTGGCTTTCAGCAGCGTGCGCACGCTGTCCTGGCGGGCGATCAGCGCGGGCATCGTCTCATAGCGCCCGAGCTCGCTCTTCAGGCTGGCCGCATACAGATCGAGCCGGTGCGCGCCGACTTCCTCGAGCCCGTCGATCGCGCGGTCCCACGCGAACTCGACCGCGGCGGCCGTCACGCCGACATAAAGCGCCGCCGCCGCTGCCCACGCCCACCACGTCATTCCTTTGAAACGCTTCCGCACGTTTGCCCTCATCGATGCCCGTCGCCGGCCTGCCACCAGCCCGCCGAATGCGCGCGCCGCGCGCCGGACGAGCCGGCGGCGGCGCGGTGCAGCACGCGGCCGTCGCGATCATACGCGCGGCGACGCGTCATCCGAGATGCGCGAGCAGGATCAGCGTGACCGTGACGACGATCGCGCCGCCGATGCGCGTCGCGATCTGCGCGAACGGCATCAGCTGCATCCGGTTCGCGGCGGTCAGGATCGCAACGTCGCCGGTGCCGCCTTGCCCGCTGTGGCACGCGTTCACGATGGCCGTGTCGATAGGGTACATCTTCAGCAGGCGGCCGACCACGAAGCCCGTGCCCATCAGCGTCGCTACCGTCGCGACGATCGTGATCACGTTGACGAGCGTGAACGCGGAGGTCAGCTTGTCCCACGGCGTCATCGCGACGCCGATCGCGAACAGCAGCGGATAGGTGACGGCGGTCGAGAAGAACTTGTAGACGACGAACGCGCCTTCCTGCAGCGGCGGCGACACCGCGCGCGCGAGCTTCACGAGCACCGCGAGGAACAGCATCGCGACCGGTGCGGGCAGGCCGAACAGCTTGAACGCCATCAGGCCGACGAGGTACAGCGTAATCGCGGTGATGCCGGCGCCCGCGATGTGCGTGACGTCGACGTGGCCGCGGATCTCCTCGTTTTCCGGCGTCATGTCGCCGCTTTCGCCGACCTGCAGGCGGCCGTTGCCGGTCAGGTGCGGCAGGCGCTTGCCGAGCATGTCGAGCGCACCCGACAGGATGATCGCGGTCAGGCTGCCGAGCATCACCGACGGCAGCACCATCGCGAACATCTCGCCTTGCGGCAGGTGCAGGATTTCCGAATAGCCGATCGACAGCGGAATCGCGCCTTCGCCAACGCCGCCTGCCATGATCGGCACGACGATGTACAGCAGCGTGTGGCGCGCGCCCAGGCCGAGCGCGGTGCCGACGGCGGTGCCGACGATCGCCGCGGCGACGGAGCCGGCCGCGAGCGGGATGAAGATCTTCAGGAAGCCCTGGATCAGCACGCGCCGATCCATGCTCAGGATGCTGCCGACGATGATCGACGCGATGAACAGGTACAGGAAGTTGGTCGACTTCGTGAACTCGGTCGTCAGGTTCAGCACGGGCTTCGGCAGCACGTGATAGTAGGTCAGCGCGGACGGCACGAAGGTCGCGAAGATCGCCGCGGCGCCGATGTTGCGCAGCAGCGGCAGGCGCTTGCCGAGTTCCGCGCAGGTGAAGCCGAAGAACGCGAGCACGGCGATCGCCATCGAGATCTCGCCGGGCACCTTGCCGGTGACCGAGAAGCCGACGATCAGCGCGAGCAGGATGAAGTAGACCGGCAGCGGAATGATGCCGATGCGGATCTCCATCAGCTTCCACCAGCCTTCGGGCCAGAAGCGGGTGCGGGTGGCGGGGCGGGGCTCGGCGATCGGCTCCGCGTGGATCGGGGTGGGGGTCGAGGTCTGCAAGACGTGTCTCCTTGGATTTGGAATGCCGACGCCGCGTCGCGGCATCACATGCCGGGTAATACGCAACGTCCGTGCCAGCGGCGGCATCGGCGGATGTCTTGCAAGGTGTTGATTTTTATGTGATTTTCGTGGTCCGACGAAAGCGCTTCGGCAACGGTGTTCTGAAACTTCGGAATTCGTCGCGCACGCGGGCCGAGATTTCAGCCATGCGCGGGGCTGTCGGCGCCATATCGCTGGCGGCGATTTTCTTCCCACAATCGCTTCGTAGACCGCCACCCCGCCGCTCTCTATCATCGGCTGAACATTTCCTTTCGCATGAACAAACTGTCCGGAGATCGCTCGCGCGCTCGCCGCGACATCGCTCATGCGTCGCTACCGTCTTTAGACTGGAGAATGGCTCCCATGCAGCATTCCGTTTTTTCTTCCCGCGCCGCCGCGCGCTTCGTCCGGCTGCTGGCGGCAGCCCTTCTCGGTGCGACCCTGCTCGCCGGCGCGCGAGCCGAACCCGCGCCGCTGAAGGTCGGCGTGTCGACCACCCCGCAGATCGACGCGCTGAAGATCGCCGCGAAGGAAGCGAAGGCGCAGGGGCTCGACGTGAAGATCATCGAGTTCACCGACTGGAACACGCCGAACGCGGCGCTCGCGAACAAGGACATCGACGTCAACTACTTCCAGCACATCCCGTTCCTCGAGAACGCGAAGAAGCAGGGCGGCTACAACTTCGTGTCGATCGCGCCGGGCACGATCATGAAGATCGGCCTCTATTCGAAGAAGGTGAAAAGCTTCGGCGAGCTGAAGGACGGTGCGAAGGTCGCGATCGCGAACGATCCCGTCAACGGCGGGCGCGGCTTGTTGCTGCTGCAGCGCGCGGGGCTCATCACGCTGACGCCCGGCATCGACTACCGCGCGACGACGCACGACATCGTGTCGAATCCGAAGCACCTGAAGATCATTGCGCTCGAGGCGTCGCAGCTCGCGCGTTCGCTCGACGACGTCGATCTCGCGCAGGGCTACCCGAGCTTCATCAAGCTCGCGGGCACGACCGACCCGAACAGCGCGCTGCTGTTCGACGGCACCGAGAACAAGAGCTACGCGCTGCAGTGGGTCGTGCGGCCGGAGAGCGCGAACGATCCGCGCATCCGCAAGTTCATCGCGATCTACCAGCAATCGCCGGCGGTGCGCAAGGCGCTCGACAACGCGTTCGGCTCGCTGTACGCGATCGCGTGGTGACGGAGGCGCGCATGGCGAACAACAAGAAGATCCTGCTCAACGCGTTCAACATGAACTGCGTCGGGCACATCAATCATGGCCTGTGGACGCATCCGCGCGACCGCTCCGCGCACTACACCGATCTCGACTACTGGGCGGATCTCGCGAAGACGCTCGAGCGCGGCAAGTTCGACGGCATCTTTCTCGCGGACATCGTCGGCGTGTACGACGTGTTCGGCGGCGGCCCGGACGCCGCGCTGCGCGAATCGGTGCAGGTGCCCGTCAACGATCCGCTGCTGATCGTGCCTGCGATGGCGCAGGTCACGCGGCATCTCGGCTTCGGCGTGACCGCGAACCTGACCTACGAGCCGCCGTACCTGTTTGCGCGGCGCATGTCGACGCTCGATCACCTGACGAAGGGCCGCGTCGGCTGGAACATCGTCACCGGCTATCTCGACAGCGCCGCGCGCGGGATGGGCCTCGCGCAGCAGATCGGCCACGACGACCGCTACGACCGCGCGGACGACTACCTGGAAGTCGTCTACAAGCTGTGGGAGCAGAGCTGGGGCGACGACGCGGTGATCCGCGACGCACAGGCGCGCGTGTTCGCGCAGCCGGGCAAGGTGCGGCGTGTGACGCACGACGGGCCGTTCTATTCGCTCGACGCGATCCATCTGTGCGAGCCGTCGCCGCAGCGCACGCCGGTGCTGTACCAGGCCGGGTCGTCGGCGCGCGGCGTCGAATTCGCGGGCCGGCATGCGGAGTGCGTGTTCGTGAACGGCCAGAGCAAGGCGGCCGCACGCGCGGCGGTGCTCGACATCCGCGCGGCGGCGGCGCGGCAGGGGCGCGATCCGGCATCGATCAAGATCTTCGCCGGCGTGACCGTCGTTACCGCCGAGACCGAACTGCTCGCGCGCGAGAAGTTCGACGAATACCGGCGCTACGCGAGCCCCGAGGCCGGCCTCGCGCATTTCGCGAGCTCGACCGGCATCGATTTCGCGAAGTACGGGCTCGACGAGCCGATCTCGTATGTGAAGACCGATTCGATCCAGTCCGCGGTCGACGCGATCTCGAAGAAGAGCACGAGCGGCACGTGGACCGTGCGGCGGATGCTCGACCAGATGTCGCTCGGCGGCCGCTATCACCCGATCGTCGGCTCGCCGTCGCAGGTCGCGGACGAACTGCAGGCGTGGATCGACGAGACGGGCATCGACGGCTTCAACCTGACGCGCACGGTGATGCCCGAGTCGTTCGAGGATTTCGTCGACTGGGTCGTGCCGGAGCTGCAGAACCGCGGCGTGTACAAGGAAGACTACGATCCCGCGCCGACGCTGCGCGAGAAGCTGTTCGGTGCCGGCGCGCGCCTGCCCGCGTGGCATGCGGGCGCGCGGCACCGGCCGGCGGTTGCGCACGAGGCAGCGCATGCGTGAGCGCGACGGAGCAATGCAATGACGCAATTTTTCGATACGCTGGGTTTCGCCGATACATCGGTCGATACGTCGGCAAAACCGTCTGCCGCGCAGGCAGGCCGTCACGCGAAAGTGCACGCGGCCGGGGCGCCGGCCGCGGACGGCATTGCCGTCGCGCTGGAACAGGTCGGCAAGGTGTTCGTATCGGCGCGCGGGCAGGCCGCCGCGTTGCGCGACGTGATGCTGAACGTGAGGCGCGGCGAGGTGTTCGGCATCATCGGCCGCAGCGGCGCGGGCAAGTCGACGCTGCTGCGGCTCGTCAACGGGCTGGAGAAGCCGACGTCCGGCCGTGTGCGCGTGCTTGGCATCGATGTCGGCGCACTCGACGAGGACGGCCTTGTCGCGCTGCGCCGCCGCACCGGGATGGTGTTCCAGCATTTCAACCTGCTGTCCGCGAAGACGGTCGCCGAGAACGTCGCGCTGCCGTTGAAGATCGCCGGCGTGCCGAAGGCCGAGCGTGCGCGCAAGGTCGCGGCGCTGCTCGACCTGGTCGGCCTCACGGCAAAGCGCGACGCGTATCCGGCGAGCCTGTCCGGCGGCCAGAAGCAGCGCGTCGGCATTGCGCGCGCGCTCGTGCACGACCCCGAGGTGCTGCTGTGCGACGAGGCGACGTCGGCGCTCGATCCCGAAACCACACAGTCGATCCTCGCGCTGCTCGCCGACATCAATCGCCGCCTCGGCCTGACGATCGTGCTGATCACACACGAAATGGAAGTGATCCGCGCGGTGTGCGACACCGTCGCGGTGATCGAGCAGGGCGAGGTCGTCGAGACGGGCGCGGTGTGGCGCGTGTTCGGTGATCCACAGCACGGCGCCACGCGTGCGCTGCTCAGCACGCTGGTGCACGACCTGCCGGCCGAGCTCGCCGCGCGCGTGCAGCCGCTGCCCGCGCATGCGGCGTTGCCCGACGGCGCGCAGGTCGTGTTCGACCTCCGCTATACGGGCGAGAGCGGCGGCGAGCCGGACGTCGGCGCGCTCGCGGCGACGCTCGGCGGCTCGGTGCGGTTCCTGCACGGCGGCATCGAGCGTATCCAGGGGCGTGCGCAAGGCCGCCTCGTGATTGCGGCCGTACCCGACGTGGCCGACGCGCGCGCACCCGGCGCGATTGCCACGCTGCTCGAACGCGTGCGCAGCCATGCGAACCACGCGGAGGTGCTCGGCTATGTTTGAGCTCTGGTGGCCCGAACTGCTCGACGCGATGCGCGACACGCTGTCGATGGTCGCGGCGTCGGCGGCGTTTGCCGCGCTGTTCGGCATCCCGCTCGCGGTGATCCTCGTGACGACCGCGCCGGGCGGCATCTACGAGCGGCGCGGCCTGAACGCGGCGCTCGGCGCGCTCGTCAACGTGTTCCGCTCGACGCCTTTCATCATCCTGCTCGTCGCGTTGCTGCCGTTCACGCGCGTGCTGATCGGCACGACGATCGGCGTATGGGCGGCCGTCGTGCCACTGTCGATCGCGGCGATTCCGTTCTTCGCGCGCGTCGCCGAGGTGAGCCTGCGCGAAGTGGATCGCGGGCTGATCGAGGCCGCGCTCGCGATGGGTGCGAAGCGCCGCCACATCGTGTGGCACGTGCTGCTGCCGGAGGCGCTGCCCGGCATGCTCGGCGGCTTCACGATTACCGTGGTCGCGCTGATCGGCTCGACCGCGATGGCGGGCGCGGTCGGCGCGGGCGGGCTCGGCGATCTCGCGATCCGCTACGGCTACCAGCGTTTCGACACCACCGTCATGGCGACCGTGATCGTGATCCTGATCGCGCTCGTCTCGGCCGTGCAAGTCACGGGCGATCGCCTGGCCCGACGACTGGCCAGGCGCACCTGAGCGGGCGCCACGAGCGCCTGCTTCTCCAACCAACGATCCTGAGAGACCGATCAATCATGACTTTGCCCATCGGCGCGCCGCGCGAGTGGAACGCCCAGTTCGAGGAAGCGCTGTTTCTGGACGTCGCGCGCCGCCATCGTCCCGATTTTCCGGAAAAGCTCGCCGTGCCGCCGCGCGAACCACGCAACGCGGACGAGCTGGCCGCCGTTGCGGACTACTACACGAAGATGGCGTCGCACGATCTGTTCATCGTGCAGGTCGTCGCGAAGGCGATCGACACGCTGTTCCGCGACGATCCGCATTTCCAGCTGATCCTGTCGCGCCAGCTCGGTGACGACGGCGCGCACGCGGTGATCGGCCGCGAGCGCGTGCTGGAGCTGACCGGGCGCGATCCGCTGCCGGAGATCGACGCGCTTGTGGCCGCGCACTGGACGCGCGTCGGCGACTTGCCGGTGCGCGACGTCGCGGGCTTTCTTGCGTTCGAATGGCATTACGAGCTGCATATCCTCGCGAAGCTGTGGATCCAGCGCAAGACCGGCCGGATCGCCGACGGCGCGATGCGCGAGCACGGCGAGAACCGCATCCGTCCCGACGAGGAATGGCATCGCGTGCAGATCGTGCAATGGTGGTTCGAGAAGCTGGCCGCGTTGCCGGCGGCCGAGCGCGACGCGCTGATCGATCGCGTGATCGCGGCCGACGAGGAAACGCAGCGACTTCTCGACGGCTATCTGCATGACGAATACGCGCACACCGCCGACGTGTTCGGCGCGGATATCGCCGACTATCGGGCAATCTACGACGACTGGCGCCGCGAGATCCTCACGCGGCTGACCGGGCGGCCGGCGCTTGGTTCGCTGGTGCCGCTGGTGCCGTTGTCGGGCGCGCAGGTCGCGCAGGAAGCGCTCGCATGAACGATCCGCGCGGCCCGGCGACGCTTGCTCCGCTTGTTCCGGACGCGGACGCGTCCGCCTTCGGCTCGGCGATGCTTGCCCCGCTTGTTCCAAACGCGGGCACGTCCACCTTCGATCCGGCGGCGCTCGCCCGCGTGATCGACGCGCTGCGCGAAACCGCCGCCGCGCGCGATCGCGCGGGCGGTCACGCCGCACAGGAGAAGCAATGGCTCGCCGATGCGGGCCTGCTGACGCTCGCGGTGCCGCGCGCGTTCGGCGGGCAGCAGGCCGCATGGCCCGCGATCTACGATGCGATCCGGCAGATCGCGCGCGTCGACAGCGCGCTCGCGCATCTGGTTGGCTTCCAGTGCCTGCAGGTCGTGAGCATCGACGTGTGGGGCAGCCCCGCGCAGCGCGAGCGCTATCTGCGCGGCACCGTCGAGCAGCGCTGGTGGTGGGGCAATGCGGTCAATCCGCTCGATACGCGGCTCGTCGCGACCGCGACGCCCGACGGCGGTTACCGGCTCGACGGCGTGAAAGGTTTCTGCTCGGGCACGCGCGGCTCGCAGCGGATGACGGTCTCCGCGCATGATCCGGCGATCGGCCGTACGGTGTTCGGTGTCGTGCCGACCGATCGCGCGGGCATTACCGTGAACGAAGACTGGGACCCGATCGGCCAGCGCCAGACCGACAGTGGCAGCGTGACATTTGACGGCGTGACGCTCGCGCCCGACGAGATACTGCATCGCTCGGAAACGCCGCCGACGCCGCGCGCAACGCTGCGCACGCTGGTGTCGCAGCTCGTGCTGACGAACCTGTTCGTCGGGCTCGCGGAAGGCGCGCTGGCCGAAGCGCGCGTGTATGTGTTGAAGCACGGGCGTCCGTGGATCCATGCGGGCGTCGAGCGTGCGAGCGACGATCCCTATACGCTGCAGCGCTTCGGCGACATGCGCGTGCAGGCGGTGGCCGCTGCGGCGCTTGCCGATCGTGCGGCCGACGCGCTGCAGCACGCATGGACGCTGCACGATGCGCTGACGGCGGACGGGCGTGCCGAAGTCGCGCTGGCCGTGTCGGAAGCGAAGATCGTCGCGCAGCGCGCGGCGCTCGCGAACGGCGAAGCGCTGTTCGATGCTTGCGGCGCGCGCGCGACGGCCGGGTCGCTCGGGCTCGACCGGTTCTGGCGGAATGCGCGCACGCATACGCTGCACGATCCGCTCGACTATCGGTTGAGGGACGTCGGCCGGTTCGCGCTGACGGGGGAGTTGCCGCCGGCGTCCTTGTATACGTGACGAGGTGGTGGACGGGCGCAGCCCGTTCGGGGACGCGGGGCGTCGATCTGCTGATCTTTCCGGCCCCGCCGATCCTTCACGCGTCGCGATGCCGCAATTCGACCCGTTTGATGTCCTTCACGATCACGAGATAGCTCAGCACCGTGACGAGTGCATTGAGCCCGACGAACACGAGCGCGCCGTTGAACGAGCCGCTCGCGCTGACGAGGTAGCCGATCGTGATCGGCGCGACGATCCCCGCCGTGTTGCCGAACATGTTGAACAGGCTGCCCGACAGGCCGATCGCTTCCTTTGGCGCGGTATCCGCGACGACCGCCCAGCCGAGCGAGCCGATGCCCTTGCCGAAGAACGACAGCGCCATCAGCGCGATCACGAGCGCTTCGCTGTCGACGTAGTTGCAGCCGATGATGGCCATCGACAGCAGCATCCCGCCGACGATCGGGATCTTGCGCGCGAGCGTCAGCGACACGCCGCGGCGGATCAGCCCGTCCGACAGCATGCCGCCCAGCACGCCGCCGAGGAACCCGCAGATCGCGGGCAGCGACGTCATGAAGCCGGCCTTCAGCAGCGACATCCCGCGCGCCTGCACGAGGTAGATCGGGAACCACGTGAGGAAGAAATACGTGAGCACGTTCACGCAGTACTGGCCGAGATAGATGCCGATCAGCATCCGGTTCGTCAGCAGTTGCCGCACGTAATGCCAGCCCGCGACCCGGTTGCCCTCGGACGGCGCGTTCTTGCCGCGCGTGCTCGTGCTTGTACGCACGAGGCCGCCGCCCTGCTCGATGTGTTCGAGTTCTGCGCGGTTGACCGCCGGATGGTCGGCCGGATCCTTCACGACGCGCAGCCACAGCAGCGCGAGCGCAATGCCGGCGATGCCTAGCAACAGGTACACGTGATGCCAGCCGTATGCGTGCGTGAGCCACGCCATCAACGGCGAGAACACGACCGCCGCGAAATACTGCGCGGCGTTGAAGATCGCCGACGCGGTGCCGCGCTCGGCGGTCGGGAACCAGCTTGCGACGACCTTCGCGTTCGCGGGGAACGCGGGCGCTTCCGCGATGCCGACCGCGAAGCGCATCGCGAACAGCGCGACGACCGCGATCGCGGTGCTGCCGCTGAGTCCGATCGTGCTTTGCAGCAGCGTGAACGCCGACCACAGGAAGATGCTGCCCGCATAGACGCGCCGTGCGCCGAAGCGGTCGAGCAGCCAGCCGCTCGGCAGCTGCGCGAGCACGTACGCCCAGCTGAACGCCGAGAAGATGTAGCCCATCGTCACCGGGTCGATGCCGAACGCGTTGCGGATCGGCGTGCCGGTGATCGACAGCGTCGCGCGGTCCGCATAGTTGAGCGTCGTAACGACGAACAGCATCGCGAGGATCCAGTAGCGCACGGCGCTGCGGCGCGCGGCCCGGGCCAGGTCGATCGGGAGATCGCGAGGGGAGGTCTGATTAGGCACTTTAATGTACGTCGTCATATGACATGGCGTGGAGTTTAGTGACGACAAGCGCGGCGGCGTAACTCGGGTTTTCCCTCTCATCGGCGTCGAGTTGCGTCGAAAGTTGCGAGAATCTCAATACTGGATTGGGTTTGCACGGATCGCAGGATTCGACGAGCGTTATTCGCAAATCAAAGCCAACTCAGCAGACATCGTATCTGTTGATCTACAATGAGCGACCTATTCCCGAACCACGGAGCAAACCCCATGCAACTGACAGGTGAGATGCTGATCGGCGCCGACGCGGTCTACGGCTCGGCCGGTACATTGCGCGCATTCGACCCGACGCAGGGCGCACCGATCGATGCGCCCGCGTTCGGCGTCGGCGCGCTGGACGACGTCGAGCGCGCGTGCGAGCTCGCGCGCGACGCGTTCGACGCGTACCGTGCGCAGCCGCTGGCCGCGCGTGCCGCGTTCCTCGAAGCGATTGCCGACGAGATCGTCGCGCTCGGCGACGCGCTGATCGAGCGCGCGCACGCCGAGACGGGGCTGCCCGTCGCGCGCCTGCAAGGCGAGCGCGGCCGCACGGTCGGTCAGTTGCGCCTGTTCGCGCGGGTCGTGCGCGACGGCCGTTTCCTGGCCGCGTCGATCGACCCCGCGCAGCCGGCGCGCACGCCGCTGCCGCGTGCTGACCTGCGGCTGCAGAAGATCGCGCTCGGGCCGGTCGCCGTGTTCGGCGCGAGCAACTTTCCGCTCGCGTTCTCGGTCGCCGGCGGCGACACCGCGTCCGCGCTCGCGGCCGGCTGTCCGGTGATCGTGAAGGCGCACGAGGCGCACCTCGGCACATCCGAACTGGTCGGCCGCGCGATCCGTGCCGCTGTCGCGACATGCGGGATGCCGGCCGGCGTGTTCTCGCTGCTGATCGGGCCGGGCCGCGTGGTCGGCGCGGCGCTTGTCAGCCATCCGGCGATCCAGGCGGTCGGCTTCACAGGTTCGCGGCAGGGCGGCGTCGCGCTGACGCAGCTTGCGAACGCGCGCCCGCAGCCGATTCCGGTCTATGCGGAGATGAACAGTATCAACCCGGTGCTGCTGTTCCCGGCCGCGCTCGCCGCGCGCGCCGAGTCGCTCGCGACGGGCTTCGTCGATTCGCTGACGCTGGGCGTTGGCCAGTTCTGCACGAACCCGGGGCTCGTGCTTGCGATCGACAGTCCGGATCTCGACCGTTTCGAAGCGGCCGCCGCGCAGGCGCTCGCGGCGAAGCCGGCGGGCGTGATGCTGACACGCGGGATCGCTGATGCGTACCGCAACGGCCGCGGCCGGCTCGCCGAGCTGCCGGGCGTGCGCCAGCTCGGCGCGGGTGGCGCGGCGCAGGGTGCGTGCGACGTGAGCGGTGTGTTGTTCGAGGTCGGCGCGCAGGCGTTCCTGGCCGAGCCGGCGTTCGGTCATGAAGTGTTCGGGCCGTCGTCGCTGATCGTGCGCTGCCGCGATGTCGACGAGGTGGCGCGCGTGCTCGACGCGCTCGAGGGCCAACTGACGGCGACGTTGCAGATGGACGCGGCCGACAAGCCGCTCGCGCGCCGGTTGCTGCCGATCCTGGAGCGCAAGGCCGGGCGTCTGCTGGTCAACGGTTTTCCGACCGGTGTCGAGGTTTGCGACGCAATGGTGCACGGCGGGCCGTTCCCGGCGACGTCGAATCCGGCGGTGACGTCGGTCGGCGCGACCGCGATCGACCGCTTCCTGCGGCCGGTGTGCTACCAGGACTTCCCGGACGACCTGCTGCCGGAAGGGCTGCAGGAAGGGAATCCGTTGGGGATTCCGCGTCTGCGTGACGGCAGCGCGGAGTGAGCGCGGTGGCCCGGCGGCGCGGCGGCGCGCGCCGGGCGCGGCCTGAATCGAAGCCCACCCGTCAAGCGTTCGTCAACTCCGCATGGCGTCGTGCCTTCGCGCGGTTGCCGCATACGTCCATTTGGCACCATCGTCTGCGACCGGATTTGCTTGTGTCGAGAAACAGCCAGTCACAGTCGTGCGACGAGCAGATTCGCATCCGTGCCAGATTACCGCTCGTCAGGAGATCCGCGGCGGCAAGCGCCACGGGACCAAGGATGCGATCAAAGAGGTTTTCCGCAGTTCTCTCGCGCATCCACACCCACTGAAAACGGACGCCCTCCTGCTCCAGGCCGCGATATGGCAGCGTGCGAGCGAGAATTCGGTTCAGTTCGCGAGTTCCGTCCAGGTCCGCCTGCCCGTCGACGGTCGCCTCGAGTAGCCGGTAAAGTCGGTCGCGAAAAGCGATCAATGCGGCCAGCTGTGCATCGGCGTTCGCCGCGTCCGACGCAATCGCCTGCAGAAGGCTCCGATGTTCCTCCGGGCCAATCAAGTCTGCGCGCTGTGCCCACGTGGCCACGTCGAGCGGCGAGCAAAGATTTTCCTCAATCGACCCGAGAGAACCGTTCGTACGCCGGCCGTTTGCCGTATTGACGAAGTCCAGGCACACGCTTCCCCCAACCAGGCGAATGGTGTCGATCTTTCCGCGATGCTCCGGCATGACGCTTCCCCTCTTGAGTCGGGAAATTATGTCACATAGTTTCGCGGTTCAACCGCATAAGGGGTGAATGTCGGTTAGAAGTAACCGTTATTTATCGATTGACAGGTTAGTTTGGGCGGCCCAGAATCCGTCTCACGTGAGAGAGCTTCACTAGTATCGACTTGCCGTTCATCCTGCTCGGTACGAGGTACTGCGCCGTTCGATTCAAAGGCCTCACCTTGATCATCTGCAGTCCTATGGAGACTTCGACGAGCGGCACGACCTCAGGCATGTGGTTTCGTCCTGCACGTCAGTCGCAAACCGGAACGCTAACGCCGCAGTTTCGATTTTGAGAGGGGGATGGAATGGACGCAACCTCGATGGGTACCAGCACGCTCGCCAAGACCCTGGTGTTGGCCCTGACGTTGACCGCGTTCGTTGCCGTGACCTACGGATTCGGCGTCTATCTCTTCGCGACCGTCGTGGTCGAGATGAAGAGCGCGCTTGGATTCGGTTATTCGACCGTCGGGTTAATTACCGGGGCCGCGCAGATCGGCTTTCTCGCGTTCGCGTTCGCAGGAAGTATGGTCAGCCCGATCATTGGCGGCGGCACATTGGCCTTGCTTTCTGTCGGACTCTGCAGCGCTTGCCTGGTGGGCCTCGCGTATTGCACGAATGCCCTTCAGGCCGGGATTTTGCTGACGGTCCTCGGTGGCTGCTCGGCTTCGGTGTACGTGCCGCTTGCGGAGATCGTCACGAGGCAGGTGCCGGAAGTTTATCGGGCGCGGCTTCTTGGTCTGATCTCGAGCGGCACCAGCTATGGTGTGTTCGCAAACGGCCTCATTGTCCCGTACGCGGTGCCGCACTGGGGATGGCGGGCAGTATGGATCGTTACCGGGGTCGCGACGGGCATCCTTGCCGCGCTTGCCGTGCTGGTGTTCAGTCGCTACCGACTGTTTCGGGATCAAAGGCGGCAGCCCGAACGAGCCGATCCGCCGCCGCAGGTTCGAACCACCGCTGGCCGAGCGGGCCAGTTGCCGATCATCTGGGCTATCACGTTTCTCAATGGGTTGACGCTTCTTCCGTACCAGACCTATCTCGTCCCCATTGTTCGGGAGGAGCTTCACTACCCGATCAGCACCGCAGGGCATGTCTGGTCCATGATCGGCGCGGTCGGGATGATCGCGGGCTTCGCGTTGGGGGCGCTCGCGGACAGGATCGGCATTCGGCGCGCGATGCTCATGACGTTCGCCTTTGCGACCTTTGCTGCGGCATTCGTGTGGTTCAACGTGGGGGCGCCGGGCCTCTATGTTTCAGCGCTTCTTTTCGGCCTGTCGTTTTATCCGATCTTCGGACTGGTTCCGGCGTATTTGAGCAAGACGCTGCCGCCCGATGCGCTCACCAAGGCATTCGGAATGGCGAACGTCATGGTCGGCGTCGGCGGCATGGTTGGTAATTTTGTCGGCGGATGGGTCAAATCGCAATTTGGCAGCCTCAGTATCGTGTACGTCGCGATTACGCTGCTCCTCTGCGTGCAATTCGCTCTCGTCCGCACCCTGCGCCCTGATAGCGTCGCGGGTGTTGTACGAAGTCCCGGGCGTTTCGCGAGGCGTTCGTAATGATCGCCACTCTGATCTTTCGGAACGTTTCCACGTACAGAAACGCAAGCAGCCCGATCGAACAGACTGCTTGCGCCATTGAGCACTCTCCATCAGGCGACCGCTAGCCCGGCCGCCTGACACCGCCGCTTACTGCGGCCCCATCTTCCTGATCAGCGCATCGAGTTGCGCCACTTCCTCGTCGTTCAGGTCGACAAGCGGCGCACGCACCGGGCCCGCGTCGCGGCCGACGAGCTTCGCACCCGCCTTGACGATGCTGACCGCGTAGCCCGCGCGGCGGTTGCGGATCTGCAGATATGGCAGGAAAAACTCGTCGATCAGCCGGCCGACCGTCGCGTGATCGTCCTTCGCGATCGCTTCGTAGAACGCCATCGCCGTCTTCGGAATGAAGTTGAACACGGCCGACGAATACACGGGCACGCCGAGCGCCTTATAGGCCGCCGCGTAGACTTCGGCGGTCGGCAGGCCGCCGAGGTACGAGAAACGGTCGCCGAGGCGGCGGCGGATCGTGACCATGCTTTCGATGTCGCCGACGCCATCCTTGAAGCCGATCAGGTTCGGGCAGCGGTCGGCAAGACGCTCGAGCATGTCCGCGTTCAGCTTCGAATTCGCGCGGTTGTACACGACGACGCCGATCTTCAGCGCGCGGCACACCTGCTCGACGTGCTCGGCAATCCCTTCCTGGCTCGCTTCGGTCAGATAGTGCGGCATCAGCAGGATGCCGCTCGCGCCGAGGCGCTCGGCTTCCTGAGCGTATTCGATCGCGACGCGCGTCGCGCCGCCCGCGCCGGCCAGGATCGGCACCTTGCCCTTGCAGGTCTCGGTCGCGACCCGGATCACGTCTGAATATTCGCGCTGCGTGAGCGAGAAGAATTCGCCCGTGCCGCCGGCGGCGAACAGCGCGGTCGCGCCGTACGGCGCGAGCCATTCGAGGCGCTCGGCGTAAGTGGACGGGCGAAAGTCGCCTGCGGCGTCGAAGTCCGTCAGTGGAAACGACAGCAGGCCGTGGGAAATGATCTGTTTGAGTTCTTGCGGAGAAGTCATGGTTGGGTCGTCCGTCTAGCGCGAGTGCTGGTTCGTAGGGAACGGCATGCGAGCCATGAGTGGCGATGTCGTTGTATGTCATCGTACAACGTAAGGTTGAGTGAGGCAAGCGGTTTGCTGGCACCGTCGAAGTAGGGTCTTTACCGATGGGGGTTTACGCACAATACACCGGTCGAGCTTAATGTTGTATGATGACTAACGATTAGGACGGTAGCCCCAGGAATTGCGATGACTGCTTCCCCTCTTTACATCCGCGTGCATCCGGACGACAACGTCGCGATCGTCGTCAACGACGGCGGCTTGCCCGAAGGCGCGACGTTCGCCGACGGGCTGACGCTGCGCGAACGCGTGCCGCAGGGTCACAAGGTCGCGCTGACCGATCTTGCGGCCGGCGATCCGGTGATCCGCTACAACGTCGTGATCGGCTACGCGCTGACCGACCTGCGGCGCGGCAGCTGGGTCAACGAGCGCACGATGCGCATGCCGGAGCCGCCGGGGCTCGACGACCTGCCGCTCGCGACGCGTCGCGCGCCGCCGCTGCCGCCGCTCGAAGGCTACACGTTCGAGGGTTTTCGCAATCCCGACGGCTCGGTCGGCACGCGCAACATCCTCGCGATCACGACGACCGTGCAGTGCGTGCAGGGCGTCGTCGAGCATGCGGTGAAGCGGATCAAGGCCGAGCTGCTGCCGCGCTATCCGAACGTCGACGATGTGGTCGGGCTCGAGCACACGTACGGCTGCGGCGTCGCGATCGACGCGCCGGACGCCGAGATCCCGATCCGCACGCTGCGCAACATCAGCCTGAACCCGAACTTCGGCGGCGAGGTGATGACGGTGAGCCTCGGCTGCGAGAAGCTGCAGCCGGACCGCCTGCTGCCGCCGGGCACGATTCCGGTTGCGGCCGGCAGCGAGCCGGGCGGCAATGGTGGTAACGGTGACAATGGCGGCGTCGTGTGCCTGCAGGACGCCGCGCACGTCGGTTTCAACTCGATGATCGACTCGATCATGCGGATGGCCGAAGCGCACCTCGAGCGGCTGAACCGCCGCTGCCGCGAGACCTGTCCGGCGTCGGACCTCGTGGTCGGCGTGCAGTGCGGTGGCAGCGACGCGTTCTCGGGGCTGACCGCGAACCCGGCGGTCGGCTTTGCCGCGGACCTGCTCGTGCGCGCCGGCGCGACGATCATGTTCTCGGAGGTGACCGAAGTGCGCGACGGCGTCGCGCAACTCACGTCGCGCGCGGCGAACGAGGACGTCGCGCGCGCGATCATCCGCGAGATGGACTGGTACGACCGCTACCTGCAGCGCGGCCGCGTCGACCGCAGCGCGAACACGACGCCCGGCAACAAGAAAGGTGGTCTGTCGAACATCGTCGAGAAGGCGATGGGCTCGATCGTGAAGTCGGGCAGCGCGCCGATTGCCGGCGTCGTGCCGCCGGGCGAGCGCGCGCGGCAGAAGGGGCTGCTGTACGCGGCAACGCCCGCGAGCGACTTCATCTGCGGCACGCTGCAGCTCGCCGCGGGGATGAACCTGCACGTGTTCACGACCGGGCGTGGCACCCCGTACGGCCTCGCGCAGGTGCCGGTGATCAAGGTCGCAACGCGCAGCGACCTCGCGCGCCGCTGGCACGACCTGATGGATCTCGATGCCGGACAGATCGCGACCGGCGCGGCGACGATCGAGGACGTGGGTTGGGAGCTGTTCCGGCTGATGCTCGACGTCGCGAGCGGCAAGCGCCGCACGTGGGCCGAGCAATGGAAGCTCGCGAACGCGCTGGCGCTGTTCAATCCGGCGCCGGTGACCTGACACGCGGGCCGGGCCCCGTGCTGCCGGGGCCGCCGGGATCCTGTAACGTTATGCCGTTCGTTCACGATCCCGGAGACCTGTCCACATGCTGAAGAACCTCGACCCGCTGCTCAACGCCGACATCCTGCATGCGCTGCGCGCGATGGGCCACGGCGACGAAGTGGCGATCTGCGATGCGAATTTCCCGGCGGAATCCGTTGCGCGGCACACGGCAGTTGGCCGCGCGCTGCGGATCGACGGCGCCGATTCGGCGCGGGTCGTGCGTGCGGTGCTGTCCGTGCTGCCGCTCGACACGTTCGTTGACACACCCGCGTGGCGGATGGAAGTCGTCGGCGATCCGGCCGCGCTGCCGCCCGTGCAGCGCGAAGTGCAGCGTGAGATCGATCTCGCCGAGGCGCGCGCAGTGCCGCTCGCGGGCATCGACCGCTTCGCGTTCTATGCGCGCGCGCAGCAGGCGTACGCGGTGATCGTCACCGGCGAGCTGCGCGGCTACGGCTGCTTCCTGTTCAAGAAAGGCGTGCTGTTGAGCGATGCGCGCTAAACACGCGCGCTGAGCGTGCCGGCGCGACATTCCGCATTCCATTCATTTCGTTCTCCGGAATCGTGCCGCCCGCGGCTGGGCTGTGTAAAGATTTGCTACATCCCTTGGATGCGCCGGAAAGTGCCTCTATGCTGGCGCATTTGCCGGGCCGGGCAGGCCCGGAAAGCCGCACGGGCACGATCCGCGCGGCCGGCCGAACTGCAACGAGGAGAAAGGCATGACGCGTTCCGTCGATTCCGGCGTCATTTTTTTTGCGCGCCTCGCGCTGGCGGCGCTGTTTCTGTGGGGCGGCGTGATGAAGCTGCTCGGCTACGGCGATTTCGTCGGCTATCTGCGCGGCCTGAACGTGCCGTTTCCGCAGTACATGGCGCCGGTCGTGGTCGCGATCGAGGCGCTCGGCGGCCTGCTGCTGATCGTCGGCTACAAGGTGAAACCGCTGGCGCTGCTGATGGCGCTCTACACGGTCGCGACCGCGATGGTCGGGCACAATTTCTGGGACGCGACGGACGCCGCGGTCCAGCACGACATGGTGATCCACTTCTGGAAGAACATCGCGATCGCGGGCGGCTTCCTGCTGCTGTTCGTGACGGGCGCCGGCGGCGCGAGCATCGACGCGCTGCGCCGGCCGAGCTCGTCGTACGGGGGGCTGCGCTGAGCGCGCGTCGTCCGCTGAACCGCCGCTGAAGCAAAACAAAGGGCCGAATCCCGCGACTTGCGGGATTCGGCCCTTTGTTCATGATCGCACGCGCATGGCGCATGGCGCATGGCGCATGGCGCATGCGTGCGGTCGTGCGCGGCGGCGGTTCGACGCCGCACGAACGACGCCGCTCAGTGCGGCCTGTCCTCCTTCGCATCCTTCGCGAACTGCACCGCGATCGCGCCGAGCAAGCAGATCGCCGTCACGTAGACGACCGGCGCGAGCGGGTTCGACTTCATCATCAGCGACACGACCACCGGCGTAAGCCCGCCGAAGATGGCATACGCGACGTTGTACGAGAACGAGATTCCCGAGAACCGCACGACGGCCGGGAAGCTCTTCACCATCACATAAGGCACCGCGCCGATCGTGCCGACCGCGAAGCCGGCGATCCCGTAGAAGAGCGGCAGCGTCGACGCGTCGGCCGCGACCTGCACGAACAGCAGGTAGTAGCACGCGGCCAGCACGAGGCCGCCGATGCCGAGTACGCGCTTCGCGCCGATCGCGCCGGCGAGCGAGCCCGCGGTGATGCAGCCGGCCGTCAGGCACAGCGTCGCGACGCTGTTCGCGAACAGCGTCGTCGCGGGCGTCAGGTGGAACTGCTTCTGCAGCAGCGCGGGCGTCATCAGGATCACGACGACGATCGCCGCGGACAGCATCCACGTCAGCAGCATCGACACGATCACCGCGCGGCCGTGGTCGCGCAGCACGGCCTTCAGCGGAATCTCGGCCGCCAGCGCCTTCTTCGCCTTCATCTCGGCGAACACCGGCGTCTCGTGCAGCCAGCGGCGCAGGTAGACGGAGAACAGGCCGAACACGCCGCCGAGCAGGAACGGAATGCGCCAGCCGAACGCGGCGACTTCGGCTGCCGAGTAGCGGCTGTTGATGCCTGCCGCGACGAGCGAGCCGAGCAGGATGCCGGCCGTGAGGCCCGCCGTCAGCGTGCCGCACGCGTAGCCGATGTGGCGCGACGGCACGTGCTCCGACACGAACACCCACGCGCCGGGCACCTCGCCGCCGACCGCCGCGCCCTGCAGGATGCGGAACAGCAGCAGCAACACGGGCGCGAGGATGCCGACCGTGTCATAGGTCGGCAGCAGGCCCATCAGCAGCGTCGGGACCGACATCATCAGCACGCTCAGCGTGAACATCCGCTTGCGGCCGACGAGGTCGCCGAAGTGCGCCATGATCACGCCGCCGAGCGGACGGGCAAGGTAGCCGGCCGCGAAGATGCCGAAGGTCTGCAACTGGCGCAACCAGTCGGGAATGTCGTGCGGGAAGAACAGCTGCCCGATCGCGGGCGCGAAGAACACGAAGATGATGAAGTCGTAGAACTCGAGTGCGCCGCCGAGTGCGGCGAGGCCGAGGGTCTTGTAATCGCTGCGCGTCAGCGCGCGCTCGGCGGCGCGCGGGACGCCGCTCAATTCGGAAGCTTGCATGGTCAGGACGATCGGTATTTGAATGTTGTTGTCGGTACTGCGTCTCCAGGGCCCGCTATCGGCATGCACTGGCTAAGGCGCGACCTGCGTCGTCGGAAGGTGTGTCGGGCGTCGGGTAGGCGCACCGGGCACGCGCCGTCGCACCGGGATGGGGTGCGGCGGGGACGATGCGTCAAAGCGGGTGGGAAGATTCTACAGGAGCGCGAAATGCGCGAGGACGGGCGCGGCTCGAGGGGGCCTTCGAGTCCGGCCGGGGCGATGCGCGCGCACGGGCGAACCCGTGCGCGTATTGCGGCAGATGCGGCGGCAGATGCGGCGGCAGATGCGGCGGCAGATGCGGCGGCAGATGCGGCGGCAGGTGCAGCGGCAGGTGCAGCGGCAGATGCGGCGGCAGATGCAGCGGCAGGTGTGGCGTCAGTTGCCGGCGATCGTGTCGACCGGCTTGAACGCGCCGTGCTCGACCTTGTAGATCGTCACCGGCGCATCCTTCAGGTCGCCCTTCGCGTCGTACGCGACGCTGGGGGCCGACACGCCCTTGATCGACACCTTGCCTAGATACGGCGTATAGACCTTCGGGTCGGTCGAGTTCGCGTCCTTCATCGCGCTGAGCAGCGCGATCGTGCCGTCATACGAGTACGGCGAGTAAGTGATCACGTCTTCGTTGAAGCGCGCCTTGTAGCGCGCCGCGAAGCCGGCGAAGCCCGGCATCTTCTCCTTCGGCAGCCCGCCCATGTAGACGATCGCGCCTTCGGCCGCATCGCCGCCGACCTTCAGGAACGTCGGCGAGCGCGACATCTCGCCGGTCACGAACGCGGCCTTGATCCCGAGCTGGCGCATCTTGCGGATCATCGGCGACGATTGCGCATCGCCGCCGCCGTAGAAGATCGCGTCGGGATTCATCCCCTTCAGGTTGGTCAGGATCGCGGAGAAATCGAGAGCCTTGTCGTTCGTGAAGTCGCGCTTGATGATCGTGCCGCCGGCTGCCTGCACGGCCTTCGCGAATTCGTCGGCGATGCCCTGGCCGTACGCGGTGCGGTCGTCGATGATCGCGATGCGCTTGAAGTGCAGGCTCTTCACCGCGTACGTGCCGACGATGCGGCCCGCCTGCGCGTCGCTCGTCAGCAGCCGGTAGGTTGTCTTGTAGCCGCGCGCGGTGTATTGCGGCGACGTGGCCATCGAGATCTGCGGCAGCCCGGCGCGATCGTACAGGTCGGACGCCGGGATGCTGGTGCCCGAGTTGAAGTGGCCGATGACGCCGCTGACGTTGTCGTCGATCAGCCGCTGCGCGACGGTCGTGCCGGTGCGCGGGTCGGCCTGGTCGTCCTGCGAATCGAGCTGGAACGTGACCGGCTTGCCGCCGATCGTCGGATGCGTCGCGTTGAAATCCGCGATCGCCAGTTGCACGCCTTTCTGCATGTCCGTGCCGTAGTTCGATTGCGGGCCGGTGAGCGGCGCGGCGAAACCGATCCTGACGACGTCGGCGGCGCTGGCGTGGGCGCCCGACAGTGCGCAGGCGACGGCCAGCGCGACGTGCGATACCTTCAGCTTCACTTTCACTTCCCCTTGATGGCGTGGTTGGGCCCGCGCCGGAACGGGGCCGGCGGCGGTGAACCGGGCGAGACGCGTCGGCTGCGCGGCGCACGCAACGGTCGTGCCGCGCGTCGCGCCCCGGTTCGCCAGTCCCTGATCGGCCGGTTATGCCGAAATCGGCGTGCCGGGTGGCGAATTCGGCATCCGATGCGGGTCGCATGTCGGGATGGCCGTCGGTCGTCTCGTGACCGTGAAGCAAGTCTAGGTAGCGAAAATGCGAGCGTCTTGCGCGTTCCGAGCGCGGGCGGCGACGATTTCGGCATATCGTCGATAACCCTGATATATGCCGAAATCGTCATTCCGCGTGCGCACGCGCGCCAAGACGCGGCGCAGCGGTGTTTTTACGATGGTGGGCTTCCGCGGCACGGTTGCCGCGCGTTCCTGCGCCAGCACCAGCGCCCGTACCTGCGCGACATGCGCCGGGGTGCGCTCCTATAATCGACGCCATCAGCCACTCGCCACGCGGATGCCGGGATGACGACATTTCCAGCCGTACCGCCGATGAGCCTGTCCGATACGTTGTGCTACCAGCCTGACAACGCCGACTTCGGCGCGATGCTCGCGCATTTCCGCCTGCTCGAACCCGTGCTCGACGCGCTGCCGGACGTCGCGTTCTTCGTGAAGGACGCGGACGGCCGCTACGCACTCGTCAACCGCACGCTGGCGATGCGCTGCGGCTACAAGGACAAGCGCGACCTGCTCGGCAAGACGACCGACGAGGTGTTCCCGCGCCGGTTCGGCCGCGGCTACTTCGAGCAGGACATGGCGACCATCAACGCGGGCCACCAGCTGATGGACCAGCTCGAACTGCACCTGTACCCGGGACGCCAGCCGGGATGGTGCCTGACCTGCAAGGAGCCGCTGCGCGATGCGGCGGGCAAGGTGGTCGGTCTCGCGGGCATTTCGCGCGACCTGAAGGCGCATGAGGGTTCGCATCCGGCCTACAGCAAGCTCGCGGACGTGGTCCAGTACATCCAGGATCATTATGTGCAGCCGCTGAACCTGAAACAGCTCGCGCAGATGGCGGGAATGTCGGTCGCGCAGCTCGAGCGCTATTTCCACAAGGTGTTCCACCTGACGCCGCGCCAGGTGCTGCTGAAGACGCGGCTCGACGCGGCGACCGCGCTGCTCGTCACGCACGACAAGGTGACCGACGTCGCGGCGCTATGCGGGTACACCGATCACAGCGCGTTTACACGCCAGTTCAAGGCGACGGTCGGCGTGACGCCGACGGAATACCGGCTGACGCTGCAGGAAAGGGCGGGATGAGACGACGCGCGCCGGCGGTGGCCGGCGCGGCGGATTGAATGAGAGGCGGCGAACTACGGCGAACGACAGCGAACTGCAGGGAACCGCAGCGAACGACGGTTGCCGCGGCGGATCAGCGGTAGCCGAGTCCCTTCAGGACGGCCGTGCCGTTTTCCGTCAGGCGGAAGCTCGGCGGGGTGTCCGCGTCCGCGCGCACCATTTCGACCAGGCCTGCTTCCTGCAGTCCGGGCAATTCGGGTTTCGCGTTCGCGCCGATCGGCGCGTGCAGCAGCACGAGCAGCGTTGCGATCTCGTGATGGCTGAGCAGGCGGCGCAGCATGGTTTTCGGTTTGGCAGGGGGGGTAGCCGGGCAGCCGGCCGGTGCTTCTACGGCGCTCATTGCTTTCCTCCTATTCGACGGATTCTTCGGATTCGAGTGCGGATGGTGCCGTCGAAGACTTAAACGATTCTTAAAACGCCCCGATCGTTGACCGGCCGCGACGGGCTGGTGGTTACAGCATGTAACGGCGCGGCGGCGGCTTTGCGAACCGGATCGCCGGAAGCCGCTTCAGGCGGGCGTCCGACAGCACAAACGCCAGCGTAGTGCATGCGTTGACGATTCGCCAGACAAATAAACGATGACCTTTCGTCGCACCCGGTTTTTCCCCGTCCCTTATTTCCTCCGCTGTGCCTGCGCCGCGAGGCGAACGGCCGCGTTCGTGGCGCCGTAACCGTCGTAGCCGCCGCGCCGCTCGACGATCTCCAGCGAGAAACGGTTGTCGACCAGTTCCGTATACGCATGCAGGAACTCGCCGCCGTGCTCGTCGCGGTCGTACAGCAGGTGATGGGTGCTCAGCGTGTCGATCAGGTCGTCGGGCAGCGCATAGCGTGCGGCGAGATCGTCGTAATAGTTGCGCGGGATGCGCAGGAACGGCACGCCGTCGGCCGCGAATTCGGCGACCGTCTTCACGATGTCGTCGGTGCGGAACGCGACATGGTTCAGGCCGGTGCCGTGATACCGGTCCAGCGATTCGGCGACTGCGGTGTGGCGGTCGACCGACGCGTTCAGCGCGATCCGCACCGAGCCGTCCGCGCTGCGCACCGCGCGGCTGCGCATCAGCCCGTACGGGTCCGGCACGAGCCAGCTGCGCTCGGCCTCGAAGCCGAATGCCGTCTTGAAGAACAGGATCCACGTGTCGAGCGCGTCGGCCGGCAGCGCGAGGCACACGTGGTCGATGCCGGTCAGCGGACCCACTTCGCTCGGGCCGTCGATATCGGTCAGCACGAAGTCGGATTCGTACAGCGTCGGCGCGTTCGGCGTCTCGTCGACGAAGTACTCGAGGCTGCCGTCCGGTGCCTTCACGCTCGGCAGCACGCGTTCGTTCGGGCCGACGCGCCCGGAAAACGGCGCATAGTCGAAGCCTGCCGCGCGTTCGAACGCGACGTTCGCGTCGTCGACGCGAAACGCCGACGCGCACAGCGACAGCCCGTGCTGCTGGAAGAACGCGTCCGCGAACGAGTCGCGCTCCGCGTTCAGCACGATCGACGCCGCGCCGTGCTGGAACAGCGTCACGTCCTTCGAGCGATGGCGGCCCGCGAGGCGGAAGCGCATCTTGCCGAGCCACTCGCCGACATTGGCCGCTGCCTGCGCGTCGACCGCGAATTCGATGAACTGGAAGCCGACGTGCGCGGGCGGCGCGGGCGGTGCGAACAGCGGCTGGCCGGCGCCGGGCGTGCGCTGGTCCCGCGCGAGCTGCGCGCGCGTCTGCTCCTCCAGATAGAGCAGCGAGCGGTGCCCGTCGGCCGCGGTGATGGCAGTCGGCGCCGCGCGGAAGCCGTCGTTGAAGATCTCGAGCGACAGCGGCCCCGTATAGCCGGCCTCGATCACGCGCGCGGTGAAGCGCGCGAGGTCGAAGTCGCCCTGGCCGGGGAACGAACGGTAATGGCGGCTCCATTCGAGGACGTCCATCGCGAGCTTCGGCGCGTCGGCGATCTGCACGAACGCGATCCGGTCGCCGGGGATGTCGGCGATTGCGTCCGGCGAGTCGTCGAGCGACAGCGTGTGGAAGCTGTCGAGCGCGAGGCCGAGGTGCCGGTTGTTCACCGCATTCACGAGCCGCCACGCATGGCCATACGTCTTCACGACCCGCCCCCACGCGAGCGCTTCATACGCGGCGACGACGCCCGCCTGCTGCGCGGCCTCGGCGAGCGCGCCGAGCTGGTCGACGAGCAGCGTGTCGTCCGCGATCGTGTCCGGCGACACGTTGCTGCAGACGAGGATGCGGTCGGTGCCGAGCGCATGCATCACGTCGAACTTGCGCCGGATGCGGTCGAGATTGCGCGCGAGCTGTGCGGGGCTCACGCCCTCGAAGTCGCGAAATGGCTGGAACAGCACGATGTCGAGACCGAGATCGGCGGCCATGTTCCGCACGTCGGCGGGCGACCCGTCGAAATAGACGAGGTCGTTCTCGAAGATTTCGACGCCGTCGAAACCCGCGGCCTGGATGGCGGCGAGCTTTTCGGCGAGCGTGCCGGACAGGGACACGGTGGCGATCGAGCGCTGCATGGGCAAATCCTGCTAAGAGGCGGGACGGCACCGGCTGGACTCGACCCTGAATGAACCAGTCATGGAGTCCATGGAGCGCGCCATATCCCGAATTTACTAGGGTGATTGGACGAATTATACAAACTAACTAGGTGGTACAAATTAGCGAAAACCCGAAAAGACATTGCGCTTGCGCAAGCGCACACTGGCGCCGAATCTTGACGTGTAGGGGCGAAGTCGCTAGTGATTCGCCCCCGTTTTCGGAGCAACTGACATGAGCAAGCGCAAGGTACTGGTGCTGAACGGCCCGAACCTGAATCTGCTGGGGACGCGCGAACCCCACATCTATGGAGCGGAAACGCTCGCCGACGTCGCGCAGCGTTGCCGCGACGCGGCAGACGGGCTCGGGCTCGAGGTCGACTTCCGCCAGTCGAACGCCGAGCACGAACTGATCGACTGGCTGCACGCGGCGCGCCACGACACGGACGGCGTCGTGATCAACCCGGCCGCGTACACGCACACGTCGGTCGCGCTGGCCGATGCGCTGTCGGCGATCGCGAAGCCGGTGATCGAGGTCCACATCTCGAACGTGCACCGCCGCGAGCCGTTTCGCCACCACTCATACGTGTCGGCGGTCGCCGAGGCCGTGATCTGCGGATGCGGCACCGAAGGCTACGTATTCGCGCTGCAGCGCATGTCGACCATTCTTTCGCAAGGAGCCAGGCAATGAGCCGCCCGTCGTTTCTGATCGGCCTGATCGGCCAGGGTATCGGCGGGTCGCTGTCGCCCGCGATGCACGAAGAAGAAGGATTCCGCCAGGGATTCGGCTATGTCTACCGGCGCATCGACCTCGATGCGCTCGGCCTGACCGTCGACGCGCTGCCGCAATTGCTCGCGGCGGCCGAACAGATGGGCTACACGGGCCTGAACATCACGCACCCGTGCAAGCAGCGCGTGATCGAGCACCTCGACGCGCTGTCCGACGACGCGCGCGCGCTCGGTGCGGTCAACACCGTGCTGTTCAAGGACGGCAAGCGGATCGGCCACAACACCGACTGGTCGGGCTTCGCGAAGTCGTTCCGGCGCGGGCTGCCGGGCGTGTCGCTCGAACGCGTCGTGCAGCTCGGCGCGGGCGGCGCGGGGGCGGCGGTCGCGCACGCAGCGTTGCAGATGGGTGCGGCCGAACTGGCGATCTTCGATGTCGACGCGACGCGCGCCCGCGCGCTCGCCGAAGAACTGCAGCAGCGTTTCCCGGCCGCCAGGGTCACGCAGGGGAACGACCTCGCGACGACCGCGCGGGCGGCCACGGGCCTGATCCACGCGACCCCGACCGGCATGACGAAGCACCCGGGCCTGCCGCTGCCGGCCGAGCTGCTGCATGCGGGGATGTGGGTAGCCGACATCGTGTACTTCCCGCTCGAAACGGAGCTGATCCGGACGGCGCGCGCAGCAGGTTGCGCGACGCTGCCGGGCGGCGGAATGGCGGTCTACCAGGCCGTCGACGCGTTCGAGATCTTCACCGGACGCACGCCCGACGCCGAACGGATGTTCGATCACTTTCAATCGCTCGTTGCGCGCTGATCCTTTTTAGATTCAGAGAAAGACGAGACCAGGAGACGACCATGCAGCACACCACCCACACGAACACCGCGCCGGTCCAGCCGGCGCAGGCGGCCGGCACGGTCCGGCGCACGTCGGCGCGCTACAGGATTCTCGCGCTGCTCGCGATCGGCACGATGATCAACTATCTCGACCGCACGGTGCTGGGGGTGGCTGCGCCGCAGCTCACCAAGGAGCTCGGCATCAACGCAGCGGTGATGGGCATCATGTTCTCCGCGTTCTCATGGACGTACGTCGCGATGCAGGTGCCGGGCGGCCTCTTCCTCGACCGCTTCGGCAGCAAGATCACCTATTACTGGTCGATGACGCTGTGGTCGCTGTGCACGCTGCTGCAAGGCTTCGTGCCCGGCGTCGCGACGCTGCTCGCGTGCCGCCTCGGCCTCGGCATCGCGGAAGCGCCGTGCTTCCCGACCAACAGCCGCGTGGTCGCGACGTGGTTCCCGCAGAACGAGCGCGCGATGGCGACCGGCACCTACACGGTCGGCGAGTACATCGGCCTCGCGTTCTTCAGCCCCGTGCTGTTCGCGGTGATGGGCGCGTTCGGCTGGCGTTCGCTGTTCTGGATCGTCGGCGCGATCGGCATCGCGTTCGGTCTCGTCTGGTGGAAGCTCTACCACGAGCCGCGCAACCATCCGGGCGCGAACAGCGCGGAACTCGAGTACATCGAAGCGGGCGGCGGCCTCGCGCACGGCGCGAAGAAGGACGACCGGCCCGAGCAGGCGAAATTCAGCTGGCGCATGGCCGGCCAGCTGCTGAAGAAGCGCCAGCTCGCGGGCATCTGCCTCGGCCAGTTCGCCGGCAACTCGACGCTCGTGTTTTTCCTGACCTGGTTCCCGACCTATCTCGCGACCGAGCGCCACATGGGCTGGCTGAAGATCGGCTTCTTCGCGGTGATGCCGTTCATCGCCGCGTCGGTCGGCGTGATGTTCGGCGGGATCTTCTCCGACTGGCTGCTGCGCCGCGGCAAGTCCGCGAACCTCGCGCGCAAGCTGCCGATCATCGCGGGCCTGCTGCTCGCATCGACGATTATTCTCGCGAACTACGTGCAGAGCAACGAAGCGGTGATCGCGATCATGTCGGTTGCGTTCTTCGCGCAGGGGATGGCCGCGCTCGGCTGGACGCTCGTGTCCGACATCGCGCCGGACGGCCTGCTCGGCGTGACGGGCGGCATCTTCAACTTCGCGGCGAACCTCGCCGGCATCATCACGCCGCTCGTCGTCGGCTTCATCGTCGCGTCGACCGGCTCGTTCGTCGGCGCGCTGGTGTTCATCGGCGTGATCGCGCTGATCGGCGCCGCGTCGTACATCTTCGTCGTCGGCGACATCAAGCGGATCGAGCTGTAACGCGTTTCAAGTCGAAGTGAGTCGGGCCCGGCGGTGCGAACCGCCGGGCCCTTTTCGCTTAAGCGCGGTGCTGCGAGATCCCGAGCGATTCGACCGCTTGCGCGATCGCGGCGACCGCACGGCGCACGTCGTCGGCATCGATCGCGCCGATGCAGCCGACCCGGAACGTCTCGAGCTGCGTGAGCTTGCCGGGGTACAGGATGAAGCCCGCATCGCGCACCGCGTCGTAGAAGCGCCGGAAGTCGTAGGCCGGATCGGCCGGCGCGTGGAAGGTCACGATCACGGGCGCCTGCACGCTTGCGTCGAGGAACGGCGCGAAGCCGAGCGCGCGCATCGATTCGATCAGCGTCCGGCAATTCGCCGTGTAGCGCGCGCCGCGCGCAGGCTGACCGCCTTCGGCGAGGAACTGGTCGAGCGCGGCGCGCAGCGCGGCGACCACGTGCGTCGGCGGCGTGAAGCGCCACTGGCCGGTCTTGCGCAGGTACGCGTATTGATCGTACAGATCGAGCGCGAGCGACCGCGAGTTGCCTTCGCTCGCCTCCAGCGCGTCGCGCCGCGCGATCACGAAGCCCATGCCCGGCACGCCTTCGAGACACTTGCCGCTCGCGGAGATCAGCGCGTCGATGCCGCTGCCGTCGAGCGTGATCGGCAACGCGCCGAACGAGCTCATCGCGTCGACGATCAGCCGCTTGCCGTGCCGGCGGCACAGGGCGGCGATCTCGTCGAGCGGGTTCAGGATCCCGGCGCTCGTCTCGAGATGCACGAGCGCGACGTGCGTGATCCGCGGTTCGCGCGCGAAGGCCGCTTCGATCGCGGCCGGATCGACGGCCGCATCCTCGCCGAACGGCAACGCGACCGCGTCGATGCCGAGCCGGTCGAGAATCTTCAGCACGCGCGCGCAGTACGCGCCATTGTCCGGCACGAGCACGACGCCGTCGTGCGGCACCAGCGTGCCGAGCGCGGCTTCGACCGAGAACGTGCCGCTGCCCTGCATCGGCACGCAGACATATTCATTGGCGCCGTGCGCGATGCCGACAAGGTCGGTGCAGACGCTTTCGGTCAGACGATTGAACGCGGCATCCCACGATCCCCAGTCGTGTTGCATCGCGTCGCGCGTTGCCGCGGAGGTGGTCAGCGGGCCGGGGGTAAGCAGGATCGGATCGGGGGTGGACATCGGGTTTTCTCCAGCAAAGAGTCGGACGGAGCGCCGGTTTTCGGCTCCGGATGATGTGTATGATATTGGCAAATTGTGTCATTTTTTGGAAATTTGAGTGGTCGTCACGGGTTTGTCATCGAACGCTGTGATCCTTCGGTTGCCGCACGAGACCGCATCGGTCGGGGCGGCGACGAGGCGGGCCGGCTGGCGGTTCGCCCGGATAACAGGAGCCGGTTGTGCCGGCCGTTTGCTGTTCCGTCTACGGAGAAGTCAGATGACACTGCAGAATTCCTCGCGCGCCGCTGCCGGCGCGTTCCGCAAGCTTGCGCTGGCCGCCTGTGCCGCCGGTCTGCTGCAAGGCGCCGCACTGCCGGCGCACGCGGCGAACGCTGTCGTGCTGTATACGGCGGACGGCCTCGAGAACCTCTACCGCGACGTGCTGCCGGCGTTCGAGAAGAAGGAAGGCGTCAAGGTCAACATCGTCACGGCGGGTAGTGGCGAAGTCGTGAACCGCGCGAACGTCGAGAAGAATTCGCCGAAGGCCGACGTGATCGTCACGCTGCCGCCGTTCATCCAGCAAGCCGGCCAGATGGGCCTGCTGCAGCCGTACCAGAGCGTCAACTACAAGAACGTGCCGGCGATCGCGAAGGCGGAAGACGGCACCTGGGCGACGTTCGTGAACAACTATTTCTCGTTCGCGATCAACCCGGAAATCGTGAAGCAGCAGCCGAAGACGTTCGCCGACCTGCTGTCGCCGAACTACGCGGGCAAGGTTGCGTACTCGAACCCGGCAACGGCCGGCGACGGGATGGCCGTACTGATCCTGACGACCACGCTGATGGGCGAGGACAAGGCGTTCGACTACCTCGCGAAGCTGTCGCAGAGCGTGAAGTTCCACACGAAGGGCACGGGCTACCTGAACGTGCTGCTGTCGCGTAACGAGATCAGCGTTGCGAACGGCGACCTGCAGATGGATCTCGACGACGCCGAGCACGGCGGCCTGTCGGTCAAGCCGATCTTCCTCGCGGCGAAGGACGGCGACCAGCCGACGACGTTCCAGCTCCCGTACGGCATCGGCCTGATCAAGGGCGGCCCGAACCAGGACGTCGGCAAGAAGCTGATCGACTACCTGATGTCGACGGACGTGCAGTCGAAGGTGCCGGACATGTACGGCATCCCGGGCCGCACCGACGTGCCGCTCGCAGGCAAGAACGGCGAGGCGGTGAAGCGCGCGATCGCGGGCGTGAAGCTGATTCCGGTCGACTGGACCCAGGTGATGGCGAAGAAGCCGGTGTGGCTGGAGCGCTGGAAGAAGGACGTGATCGGCAGCTCGGGCAAGCAGCTCGACGTCGTCAAGCCGAAGTGATCGGCGCACGCCGCCTGCAATTGAAAGGATGAAAACGGTGGAAACCGCCATGACCCATCCCGGCGCATTCGGCGCCGCCGGACCGCATGCCACGCAGCGGTCCGGCGCGCCGGGCGGCGTGCAGATCGAGCACCTGAGCGTGCGCTACGGCGCACGTACGGTGCTGGACGATCTGACGCTGTCGATTGGCGCCGGCGAATTTTTGACCGTGCTCGGCAAGAGCGGCTGCGGCAAGACCACGCTGCTGCGCTTCATCGCCGGGTTCGTGAAGGCCGACGGCCTGACCGGCACGCTGACCGTTGCCGGGCGTGACCTGACCTATGCGCCGCCGCACAAGCGCAATCTTGGTCTGCTGTTCCAGAACTACGCGCTGTTCCCGCACCTGTCGGTGTTCGAGAACGTCGCATTCGGGCTGCGCGCGCGGCGGATGGCGTCCGCCGAAGTGACGCGTCGCGTCGCCGACGCGCTGAAGCTCGTCCAGCTCGGCGACGCCGGCCATCACATGCCGGCGCAGCTGTCGGGCGGGATGCAGCAGCGCGTCGCGCTCGCCCGCGCGCTCGTGATCGAGCCCGACGTGCTGCTGCTCGACGAGCCGCTGTCGGCGCTCGACGCCAACCTGCGCGCGTCGGTGCGCAGCGAACTGAAGGCGCTGCACGAGCGCCTGCCGAACCTGACGGTCGTGTGCGTGACGCACGACCGCGACGATGCGCTGGTGCTGTCCGATCGCGCGCTGTTGTTGCGCGACGGCCACGTCGCCCAGCTCGGCACGCCGCAGCAGCTTTACGACACGCCGCAGAACGGCTATGTCGCGCGCTATCTCGGCCCGGCGAACCTGCTGCCGCCGCGCGTGATCTTCCCGCTCGGCGATCCGCGTTACGAAGTGCGCGACAAGGTCGCATGCGTGCGGCCGGAGCAGTTGACCGTCAGGCCGCTCGCGGCGGGCGGGCTGCACGGCACGGTTGCGTCGGTCGAATGGCAAGGCGCGGAGCTGTCGATCGCGGTCGTGATCGACGCGGCGCCGGACGAGCCGGTGCGCGTGACGATGCAACGCGGCCGCGGTGCGGCGCCCGAGCGCGGCGCGCGAGTTTCCCTGCATTGCGAGGCAGACGATGTCGTCCTTATCGAGCCCTGATGCGAGCCCTGATGCCCCGCTGTCGCCGCAGGCGCTCGCGTCGGCCGCCGCGCATGCCGCGGCCGCGCGTCGCCGCAAGCGCGCCGGCGACTTGCACCTGATCCTGCTGGCGGTTGCCGTGCTCGGCCCGCTCGTCGTCTATCCGCTCGTGCAGCTCGTGCTGCTGAGCCTGAGCGGCGATCACGGCCTGAGCTTCGCCGCGTAC
This sequence comes from Burkholderia sp. Ac-20353, assembly GCF_017104785.1. Lineage (NCBI taxonomy): Bacteria > Pseudomonadati > Pseudomonadota > Betaproteobacteria > Burkholderiales > Burkholderiaceae > Burkholderia > Burkholderia sp. Ac-20353. The sequence goes on from NZ_JAAGPL010000040.1 coordinate 51,340, forward strand.
CGAAGCTTCTTCGGCAATCCCGACACGCGCAACGTGCTGCTGACGACGCTCGGCGTGCTGTTCGCGAGCGCCGGCACCGCGTCGCTGCTCGGCGTGCTGCTCGCGGCGCTGCTGTTCTTCAGGCCGTTCCCGGGCGCGTCGCTCGTCACGCGCTTCCTGGAGCTGTACGTCGCGTTCCCGTCGTTCCTGGTCGCGTTCACGCTGATCTTCCTGTACGGCTCGCAAGGCTCGGTCAGCATCGCGCTGCAGCAGGTGTTCCATCTCGACCAGCCGCCGCTCGACTTCCTGTTCGGCTTCGGCGGCGTGATTCTCGCGCAGACCATGTTCTATACGCCGTTCGTCGTGCGGCCGACGCTCGCGTCGTTCGCGACGCTCGACCTGCGGCTGATCGAAGCGGCGCGCAGCCTCGGGGCGTCGGGCTGGATGCTCGCGCGGCGCGTCGTGCTGCCGATCGCGTGGCCCGGGATCGCCGCCGGTACGGTGCTGTGCTTCCTGCTGACGCTGAACGAATTCGGGATCCTGCTCGTGCTGGGCAGTGCGAAGCTCGTCACGCTGCCGGTCGCGATCTACAGCAGCGCGACCGTCGATCTCGACCTGCCGACCGCGTCGGCTGGCGCGGTCATGATGCTCGCGCTGTCGCTGGCGCTGTATGCGGTCTATCGCCGGGTGAACCGGCGTGCGACGGGAGGGACGAACGATGTCCGCTGAATACCGGATCGGGCACCGCGTGCCCCGCCACCAGATCGGCTGGACCGACACGCTGCTCAAGCATGCGTCGCGCATTGCGCTCGCGCTCGCCGCGTTCGCGTGCTTCTGGCTGTTTGTGCTGCCGGTGGTCGTCGTCGCGCTGTCGAGCGTGTCGACCCGCTGGTCCGGCACCATCCTGCCGGCCGGCTACAGCCTGCGCTGGTTCGCGCAGCTCGGTTCGCAGGAATACGGCGCGCTCGCGACGAGCCTCGAGATCGGCTTCGGCGTCGCCGTGATCGGCACGATCCTCGGCCTGTGGCTCGCACTGGCGCTCGAAGGGCGCGACCGGCGCGGCATCGGCGCGGTCGTCGACGCGCTGGTGATGGTGCCCAACGGCGTGCCGAGCGTCGTGCTCGGGCTCGCGGTGCTGATCGCGTATCACCAGAAGCCCGTCGACCTGTCGAGTTCGGCCGCGATCGTCGTGCTCGTGCAGCTCGCGCTGATTCTGCCGTTCTGCTATCGCTGCGCGGCGGCCGCACTGCGCCCGGAACTGACGGTGTTGCGCGAAGCGGCGGCCAGCCTTGGTGCGCCGCCCGCGATGGTGCTGCGGCGCGTGCTGGTGCCGCAGATCGTGCCGGCGCTGCGCGCGAGCCTCGCGCTCGGCTTCGCGCTGTCGCTCGGCGAGCTCGGGGCGACGCTGACCGTCTACCCGCCCGGCTTCGCGACCGTGCCGATCGTCGTGATCGGCCAGGTGGAGCGTGGCTATTACCTGCCTGCGTCGGCGCTGTCGCTGCTGATGCTCGGCGCGTCGCTCGCGGCGCTGTTGCTGATCGCTGCGCGTGTGCCGCGCGGCCGGAGGGCTGCATCATGAACGCGGCGTTTTCGTTGCGGGTACCCGGCACGCCTGAGGCAGCCGGTGCGGCGTCGGGCACGCAGCCCGCGCATGTCGACGTCAACGGCCGGCGCTACCGGCTGCCGTCGGAGCCGACCGTCGTCGTGTGCGTCGACGGCTGCGAGTACGACTATCTGGAGCAGGCGGTGGCGGCGGGCGTCGCGCCGTTCATCGGCCGGATGATCGCGGAAGGCACCGCATGGCGCGCGGATTGTGTCGTGCCGACGTTCACCAACCCGAACAACCTGTCGATCGTCTGCGGCGTGCCGCCATCGGTGCACGGGATCTGCGGCAACTACTTCTGGGACCCGGACGCCGACGGCGGACGCGGCGCCGAGGTGATGATGAACGATCCCGCGTACCTGCGGGCCGGCACGCTGCTCGCGGCGGCGTCCGACGCCGGCGCGCGCGTGGCGGTCGTGACCGCGAAGGACAAGCTGCGCCGGCTGCTCGGCTGGCAGATGCGCGGCATCTGCTTTTCCGCGGAGAAGGCCGCGCAGGCGAATCTCGCGGAGAACGGCATCGACGACGTGCTCGACTGGGTCGGCCTGCCGTCGCCGGATGTCTATAGCGCGGCGCTGTCCGAATTCGTGTTCGCCGCGGGCGTGCGGCTCGCGCAGACCCGGCAGGTCGACCTGATGTACCTGTCGACGACCGACTACGTGCAGCACAAGTGTGCGCCCGGCAGCGATGGCGCGAATGCGTTCTACGCGATGATGGACCGCTATCTCGCGCAGCTCGATGCGCTCGGCTGGGTGATCGGCCTGACCGCCGATCACGGGATGAACGCGAAGCACGACCCGGTGACGGGGCGGCCGAACGTCATTTATCTGCAGGATGCGTTCGACGGCTGGTTCGGTGCCCAGGCCGCGCGCGTGATCCTGCCGATCACCGATCCGTACGTCGTGCATCACGGCGCGCTCGGCTCGTTCGCGACCGTCTACCTGGCGGCGGGTGTCGACCGGGCGGACGCGATGTGGCGGATCGGCGGACTCGACGGCGTCGAACTCGTGCTCGACAACGCGGAAAGCGCGGCGCGCTTCGAGCTGCCGACCGACCGGATCGGCGATCTGGTCGTGATCGCCCGCCGCGACACGACACTCGGCACGCGCGAGCGCGAGCACGACCTGTCGGGCCTGACCGTGCCGCTGCGTTCGCACGGCGGCGTGTCGGAGCAGGAGGTGCCGCTGTTGTTCAACCGTCGTGTCGAGCGGGACGATCCCGAGCGACGTCCGCGCAATTTCGACGTCTTCGATTTCGCGCTGAACCGGATCGCATCATGACGTCGCGCAACCGGCAAGACCACCCGGCGTTTCGCGCCGAGGCGCTGCGTTGGTGCGGCGAACGCGCGATGCGCGAGCGGAGCTTCGACGTCGTCGATCCGTATTCGGCGCAGCGCGTCGGCACGGCACCGCTCGCGAGCGTCGATGATGTCCGCGCGGCGTTCGATTACGCGGTCGGGTATCGGCCGAGCCTCACGCGCTACGAGCGTTCGCAGATACTCGAGCGCGCGGCGGCGCTGCTGCGCGAGCGCGTCGAGCAGGCGTCGGACCTGATCACGCTGGAATCCGGGCTGTCGAAGCAGGATTCGCGCTACGAGATCGGCCGCGTCGCGGACGTGCTGAAATTCGCGTCGGTCGAGGCGCTGCGTGACGATGCGCAGAGCTTCTCGTGCGACCTGACTCCGCATGGCAAGGCGCGGCGCGTGTTCTCGCAGCGCCAGCCGCTCGACGGGGTGATCGTCGCGATCACGCCGTTCAATCATCCGATGAACCAGGTCGCGCACAAGGTCGCGCCGGCGATCGCGACGAACAACCGGGTGATCGTGAAGCCGTCGGAGAAGGTGCCGCTGTCGGCGTTCTATCTGGCCGACCTGCTTTATGAAGCCGGCCTGCCCGAGCCGATGCTGCAGGTGCTGACCGGCGACCCGCGCGAAATCTGCGACGAATTGCTGACGCATCCGCACGCGTCGCTGATCACGTTCACCGGCGGTGTTGCGATCGGCAAATACATTGCCGCGAAGGCGGGCTACCGGCGCGTCGTGCTGGAACTGGGCGGCAACGATCCGCTGATCGTCCTCGCGGACGCCGATCTCGACCGTGCGGCAACACTCGCGGCGCAGGGTTCATACCGCAACTCAGGCCAGCGCTGTACGGCCGTCAAGCGGATTCTCGTGCAGCGCTCGATCGCGCCGGCGTTCACCGATCTGCTGGTCGACAAGACGCGCGCATGGACGTACGGCGATCCGTTCGACCCGGCAAACGAGATGGGCACGGTGATCGACGAGGCCGCCGCGCGACTGTTCGAGGCGCGCGTCGACGAGGCGGTTGCGCAGGGCGCCCGCCTGCTGACGGGCAACGTGCGGCGCGGCGCGCTGTATTCACCGACCGTGCTCGACTGCGTCGATCCTGCGATGACACTGGTGCGCGAGGAGACCTTCGGCCCCGTGTCGCCCGTGATCGCGTTCGATACCATCGACGACGCGATCCGGATCAGCAACGGCACCGCATTCGGGCTGTCGTCGGGCGTTTGCACCGACAGCGCGGAAGCGATCGTGCGTTTCGTCAACGAATTGAGCGTCGGCACCGTGAACGTATGGGAAGTGCCGGGCTACCGGATCGAGCTGACGCCGTTCGGCGGGATCAAGGATTCGGGTTTGGGCTACAAGGAAGGCGTTCAGGAAGCGATGAAGAGCTTCACGAACCTCAAGACCTTCTCGCTGCCATGGGGATGATGGGATGGCTTTGACGCTTGAAGAGATTCGCGGTCTGTATCAGGAGCTTGGTCACACGGCCTACAGCGGGGAGCCGGTCACGCAGCTCGAGCATGCGCTGCAAAGCGGGCTGCTCGCGGAAGAGGCAGGCGCGGACGATGCGCTGGTCGCGGCCGCGTTCCTGCACGATCTCGGCCATTTGCTGAATCGCCAGGGCGAGACGCCGAGCGCGCGCGGCATCGACGATCTGCATCAATACTATGTGCTGCCGTTCCTGCGGCCGATCCTGCCCGATGCGGTGCTGGAGCCGATCCGGCTGCACGTCGACGCGAAGCGCTGCCTGTGCCGGATCGACGCCGGCTACTACGACAGCCTGTCGCCGGACTCGGTGCGCAGTCTCGCGCTGCAGGGCGGGATCTTCAGCGACGCGGAAGCCGACGCGTTCCTGCAGCGCCCGTACGCGGAGGATGCGCTGCGCCTGCGGCGCTGGGACGATACGGCAAAGGTCGAGGGGAAGCCGACGCCCGACCTCGATCACTATATGGAGATCGTCGCGCGGCTGGTTCACGCGGACTGACGGTTCGTCGGTTTATATAAAAGGCGTCGCACGCGGTAGCGTGCGACGCCTTTTAACATTTATTTCACAAACCCCTTGCGCATGCCGGGGCCGATGCCTACAATCACGCCTCTTTCGCGCTAACGGCAACGCGGCGCGGGAGAAGGGGAAGGAAGATGAACCCCGCAGTCGCAACGAGGTAGTAAAAAGTTGTTGACGAACTGCGAAACAGTGTTCATAATCTCATTTCTCTGCTGCTGAAAACGCAGCGCTGCTGAGAAAGCCAAGCTTCTCGCAGTAACGCTCTTTAAAAATTAACAGCCGATAAGTGTGGGCGCTTGATGACAGCGAGCCCGGTCCTCGGATCGGGATAGCAAAAGTATCAAGAGTCTCACACTAAAGTAAGTCAGGTTTATGAAGCAATTCATATGACCTGTCAGCTTTGAGTGAGCGACCGGTTCGAAAGAACCGAAAACAGTAACAGGTTTGAACTGAAGAGTTTGATCCTGGCTCAGATTGAACGCTGGCGGCATGCCTTACACATGCAAGTCGAACGGCAGCACGGGTGCTTGCACCTGGTGGCGAGTGGCGAACGGGTGAGTAATACATCGGAACATGTCCTGTAGTGGGGGATAGCCCGGCGAAAGCCGGATTAATACCGCATACGATCTACGGATGAAAGCGGGGGACCTTCGGGCCTCGCGCTATAGGGTTGGCCGATGGCTGATTAGCTAGTTGGTGGGGTAAAGGCCTACCAAGGCGACGATCAGTAGCTGGTCTGAGAGGACGACCAGCCACACTGGGACTGAGACACGGCCCAGACTCCTACGGGAGGCAGCAGTGGGGAATTTTGGACAATGGGCGAAAGCCTGATCCAGCAATGCCGCGTGTGTGAAGAAGGCCTTCGGGTTGTAAAGCACTTTTGTCCGGAAAGAAATCCTTGACCCTAATATGGTCGGGGGATGACGGTACCGGAAGAATAAGCACCGGCTAACTACGTGCCAGCAGCCGCGGTAATACGTAGGGTGCAAGCGTTAATCGGAATTACTGGGCGTAAAGCGTGCGCAGGCGGTTTGCTAAGAC
>NZ_JAAGPL010000387.1:0-2902 GCF_017104785.1 Burkholderia sp. Ac-20353
TGACCGCGTGCTGCGCGTCGTCGCCGGGTTTGGCGCCGAACAGTTGCGCACCGGCGGAGACGTCGAACGGTGCCGGCGGCGCGGGGCGCGCGGGCATGGGCGCGTCGGGTGCGCGCAGCACGTGCACGGACCACAGTGCAACCGCGACGAACGCTGCGCCGGCGGCGAGCGTGGCAACGGCCGGTGCGGCGGCGGACGGATGCGGGATGGAGTGGAGCAGTTCGGCGGGTTTCATCGTGGTGTGAAGTTCAAGGGATCGGCGGTGGGCCGATCGGGGTTCAAGTCGGGGTTCAAATCCGGATTCAAGCGGCATGTCGACATTCTTTGATGCGAGGGTGAATGCATGATGACGCCACACGTTACACGCGCGCCGCAGCGCGCTTCACGCCGCGCGCGACGCGGCTTCACGCTGATCGAGATCATGGTCGTGATCGCGATCCTCGGGATTCTCGCGGCGCTGATCGTGCCGAAGATCATGAGCCGTCCTGACGAGGCGCGCCGGATCGCCGCGAAGCAGGACATCGGCACGATCATGCAGTCGCTGAACCTGTATCGCCTCGACAACGGCCGCTACCCGTCGCAGGAGCAGGGGCTGACCGCGCTCGTGCAGAAGCCGGCGACGGACCCGGTGCCGAACAACTGGAAGGACGGCGGCTATCTGGAACGGCTGCCGCGCGATCCGTGGGGCAACGCGTACCAGTATCTGAACCCGGGCGCGCACGGCACGATCGACGTGTTCAGCTACGGCGCGGACGGCAAGCCCGGTGGGGAGGGGAACGATGCGGACATCGGTTCCTGGCAGTAGCCGCGTGCTGCGTGTCGGTCGGCGCGCGGCGGGCTTCACGCTGCTCGAGATGCTTGTCGTGCTCGTGATCGCGGGGCTGCTCGTCGCAGTCGTCGCGCTCGCGCCGTCGCGCAATCGCCGCACCGATCTCGCGGAGGAAGCGCAACGTCTCGCGAGCCTGCTCGAATCGGCTGGCGACGAGGCGCAGGTGCGCTCGCTGTCGATCGCGTGGCAGCCGGTGGGCGGCGGCTACCGGTTCCTGCAGCGCACCGAGAGCGGCGCGTGGTCGCCGATGACCGACGAACTGTTCCGTCCGCGCCGCTGGGGCACCGACGTGACGGGCGTGTCGATCCGCTACACGGGCGGCGGCGAGCCGGTGTCGCGGGTCGTGATCGGCGACGAGAGCATCGACGTTCCGGTGACGATCACGCTGTCGTCCGGCGATGTGCGGCTTGCGGTCGTCGCGACCGGGATCGGCAACTTCGTCGTGCGCCGGCCATGAGCGACGTCATGCACATGCCGATGCAACGACGGAAACGGAGCGCGCAATGTCGAGCCTGATCGTGCTGTTGCCGCCGCTCGACACGTTCGACGCGGCGACGTGGACGACGATGCCGATGCCGTATGCGCGCTTCGACGGCCACGCGCGGCTCACGCACGCGGGCGACGCGCGACAAGACGTGTGGCCGAAGGCTGCCGTCACCTTGCTCGTGCTGGCCGCGCGCGACACGCTGCTCGTCGACGTCGCGTTGCCGCCCGTCACCGGAACGAAGCTGCGCCGGATCCTGCCGAATGTGGTCGAGGAGTATCTGCTCGATGATGCGCAGCGTTGTCATGTCGCGGTCGGTCCGCTGGACAAGGACGCGGCGCAGCGGCGCGTGGCAGTCGTCGATCGTGAGCGGTTCGGGGGGCTGCTCGACGTGTTTGCCGGTGCAGGCCATCGCCGCTTGCGCGCGGTGCCGTTGATTCATTGCCTGCCGGTTCGTGGGGTGGGCGTGGCGGATGATGATGCGCTCGCAGCGACACCGCAGCTGGGTGGGCAAGAAGACGACGAGGCGATTGCAGCTGCTGACGAGACGACCGAGACTGCCGCGGCCACGGCGACGCAAACGGGCACCGTGACGGAAGCCGTATTGGCCGACGACGCGCGCGCTGTCGACCAAGCGGACGTACTGATCGTGCACCGCGCGACGCCGCGCGCCGAAGCGGACCACGACGCGGTCGATCGGGAATGGGTCGAGCTGGTGGTGAGGCAAGGTACGACCGGATACGGATTCGCTGCACATGCATCGGCGCTCGACGTGGCGATTGCGGAATTGTCGCGATACCAGTCTATCCGCGTACATGCGCTGGCCATCACCGCGCACGGGGACGTGCCGCACGACGGCGATGCGCGCGAGCCACATGCCGATGCCGGACAGCCCACCGCTCGCACCTCGACGCTTGCGAGAACTGACTCGCCCACCGGCAGCGCATTCCCGCTCGCCGCGCAAACCTTGCCGTGGGAAACGCTCGCTCGCGGCGCGCTTGCCTGCCCGTTCGATCTCTGTCAGTTCGAGTTCGCATCCGGCGCGCGCACTGTGGGCATCGCGCAAGGCTGGCGTCCGTGGCGGTTCGCACTCGGTCTGGCCGCGGCGTCGCTCGTGGTAGCCGTCGCGACGGTCAACATCCAGTGGTACAGGCTGCGTGCGCGCGAGGACGCGCTGAACGCGCGGATGATCGATGCGATGAAGGCTGCGTTCCCCGCCACGACGGCCGTGCTCGATCCGCACGCGCAGATGCAGGCCGGGCTCGAGCGGCTGCGCGGTGCGACGGGCGAGATGCGTGCGGGCGACTATCCGGTGCTCGCTGCGGCGCTGTCGCGTGCGCTCACGCCGATTCCGTCCGACGCCGTCGCGACGCTCGACTATCGCGACGGCACGCTCGACGTGACGTTCCGTCCGGGTACGACGCTCGACGCCGGCGCTTTCCGCCGCCGCTTGCAGGCACAGGGCCTGTCCGTTCAGGAGGATGACGCGAAATGGACCCTCGGTTCCGCGCGGCCCGCGCCGCGCTGACAGCCTGGCTCGACGAGCGAGCGCCGCGCGAGCGCGCGCTGCTCGCGGTGGGCGGAGCGCT
>NZ_JAAGPL010000388.1:0-3132 GCF_017104785.1 Burkholderia sp. Ac-20353
CCGTGCCGCGCGACGTCGGCGTACCCGGCACCGGCAAGCGCCGCGCCGAGATCGGCCGGCGTCAGTGGCATCAGTGGCATTGGCGCCGCGCCATCGGCCGACCGCGCCTGCAAGCCGAACACGATGTCCGAGAAGCGGCCGCCGCGCGACTCGGCGAGCAGCAGCAGCCCGCCCGGCGCGAGCCACGAGTGGATCGCGCGCAGCGCATCGAGCGGATCCTGGCGGCCGCTCAACCCGCGATTGACGACGACCACGTCGTAGGGCCCCGCATCGTCGCCCGCCAGCGCAAGGCGCTCGCCCGGCTGCAGCGCGACCGTGCGCACGCCCGCATCCGCATCGGCCTCGAAGCCCGCCAGCTGGCCGGCCGTCGCGGCAATCGCGTAATCGCAACGCGCGGCCGGCAGATGAATGCCGAGCGTCTGCAGCACGTCGCCGTCGGTCGCGTTCAGCTCGAGCACACGCAGGCGGCGCGTCGGACGCCACGCGTCGAGCGCCTGTTCGACGCCGGCCTTCAGCAATGCATGCGCGTGGCGCCAGGTCGGCGACGCGGCAAAGAAGTGTTCGACGAGGCTGTGCCCGGTCGGCGACAGCACACGCGCGGGATCCTGCGTGCCGTTCAGCACGTCGGGCAGCGCCGCGCCGCAATGCGCGAGCAGCGTCAGCTCGGCGACATGCGCGGGCGACTCGGCCAGCAGGCCGCGCCACAGCTCGTCGAGCGGCGGCAGCGCCGCGCACGCTTCATCGTCGCGCACGAGACGGACGCCATCGCGGCGCGCGAGGCCATCTTCGACCAGCATGTTCGCGAGCCGCTCAGCGAGCGCCGCATGCGCGGGCGTGGGCTGCCACGTGCCGCCGAACACGCCGAGCGTATCGAATGCGCGCAGCGCATAGAGGCTCGCGAGCACGTCGAGCAGCGGCACGATTTCGGTGAGATGCCGCGCACGCTCGCCGACGTTCTCGACCGCGGCAAGCCGGGCCGCCGCCTGCTCCAGCAGCGCTTCGGGCGCCAACAGGTCCGCCGCTTGGCCGTCGCCCGGCAGCGGGGTTTCCTCGAGCGTGTAGACGAAGCGCGCCGGCGGATTCTGCCGGCGGCCGACGAGATCCACGCGCCGGAACCGACAGCCGCCGAGCCGCGCGACGATCGCGCCGCGCGCATCGAGAAACGCGAAGGTCGCGACGATCGAGTGCGGACTGCGCCGGTCGATACGCGCCAGCACGCGTGCGACCGTGTCGCCGCGCAGGTAGTCGACGCGACCGATCTGCACCGGCACATAAGCCGGATGCTCGTCGTCGCGTGCGTGTGCGGCGAGCAGCGCGAACAGCGGATGGAAGCCGCTGTCCATCAGCGCAGGATGCAGCAGATAGGCGGCGAGCGCCTGCGCGTCGCCGCACGCGGCCGGCGCGACGACATCGGCCAGCGCCGCATCGTCGGCGACCCGCACGGCGCTGACCCAGCGGAACGCCGGTCCGTAGCCGAGGCCGATCGCCGCCGTGCTCGCGTATAGCGCGTCGCCGCTCATCGCCGGCAGCGCGAGCAGCGTGTCGAGCGTCGCCGGCGACACCACACTGGCCGCGTCGAGCGTGTTGCCGCTGGCCAGCATCCGGCCCGTCACGTTGAGCGTCCACGCCGCGTCGGACATCCGGTCGCGCGTCTCGATCACGAAGGTCGCGGTGCGCGGCTCGATCGCAAGCCGGAACTGCTTCGACTGCTGCGCCTGGAACACGACCGGCGCGCGGATCTCGAGGTTCTCGAGCGCGACGTCCGGCGTTTCGAAATACACGCGCGCGGCGGCCAGCGCCATTTCCACGTAGCCGGCGCCCGGGAACGCGACGCCACCGTCGACGACGTGGTCGGCCAGCAGCGGCAGCTTCGCGGGATCGAGCTGGTTCTCCCACGCAAACGCATGCTCGTGCAGGCGATAGCCGAGCAGCGGATGTTCGCGGCGGCGGTTCACGAGGCCATAGCCGTCCGCGGTCGGCGTCAGCCAGTAGCGGTCGCGCTGCCACGGATAGGTCGGCAGCGCTGCATGCAACGCATGCGACGCACCCGGTGCGAAGCGATCGGGATCGACGGCGGCGCCGTGCGCGATCGCCGCGAGAATCGCGTGCTGCAGCATCGCCGCGCTGCCGTGGTCGCGCTTGAGCGTCGGCAGCGACACGCCGGCCGTGTTGGCCGCAGCGAGCGTCTGCTTCACGTAGGTGCGCAGGATCGAATGCGGCGACACCTCGACGAACACGCGCACGCCGTCTGCGATCAGATGCGCGATGCCGGCGCCGAAACGCACCGGCTCGCGGATGTTGCGCCACCAGTACGCGGCGTCGAGCTCGCTGCCCGACAGCGCGCCGCCCGTCACGGCCGACACGAAGCCGCCGGTGCCCGGCTGCGGACGGATGCCGGCCAGCTCGGCGCGCACGACCGGCTCGATGCGGTCCATGTGGCTGCTGTGGAACGCGTAGTCGAGGTTCAGCATCTGGAAGAACTTGCCGCTGCCGCGCAGCGACGCCTCGATTGCCTGCAGCCCCTGCAGCGAGCCTGCGAGCGTCACCGATTCCGGGCTGTTCACGCCCGCGATCTCGACGAGCCGGGAAAGTCCGTCGCCCGCGATCAGCTCGCGCGCGGCCGCCTCGCCGAGGCCCGCGGCCGCCATCCGGCCGCTGCCCTTGGTCAGCGCCTGAGCACGGCTGCGGATCTTGATCACGCGCACCGCATCCGTGAGCGACAGCGCGCCCGTCACCCACGCGGCGGCGATCTCGCCGACGCTGTGTCCGATCGCCGCGTCATAGCGCATGCCGCGCGCGTCGATCACGCGCGTCATCCCGACCTGGATCGCGAACAACAGCGGCTGCGCGTGCTCGGTCGCCGTGAGCCACTCGGCGCTCACGCCCTCGCGCATCGCGTCGACGAGCGACGGGCTGCCGTCCGCGCACCAGAGTGCATCGACTTCGTCGAGCGCCGTGCGGAACACCGGATCCTCTTCGTACAGCTGCTTGCCCATCCCGGCCCACTGGCAGCCGTTGCCGGAGAACACGAGCGCGGTGCGCGCCGCGTCGGCCGGGACGTCGGCCGGCACGTCGCCCGTCACCACGCAGGCGGGCAGCGCGTCCGGCGACGGCTGCGCCAGCGCGGCAAGC
>NZ_JAAGPL010000389.1:0-237 GCF_017104785.1 Burkholderia sp. Ac-20353
AACACTAGACAGCAACATCGCATGATTTGCAACGACGCTCGCCGACGAAGGCGGACGTATGGAGTCATGTGAAGTGTCAGTAGTGCGCAGAAGTGCAGTGCAAGATATAGAACAGCGTAGATCGCGTAACGCATTTAAACAATCTCGATCATAATATCGGCATACTTTCATTTGGAGAATTACACAGTGACATCGGAGGTGTACACCAGTTCATTTATTTTTTTTTTTTTTTTTTTT
>NZ_JAAGPL010000390.1:0-2866 GCF_017104785.1 Burkholderia sp. Ac-20353
TGTCGCCGACGCGCTTTCACAACTCGGTGCACAACGCGCCGGCCGGCTACTGGAGCATCGCGACCCGCGCGATGGCGACGTCGAACGTGCTGTGCGCACACGACGGCAGCTTCGCCGCGGGTTTGCTCGAAAGCCTGTGCCAGGTCGCGGTCGATCGCGTGCCGTGCCTGCTGATCGCGTACGACACCGACTATCCGGAACCGCTGCGCGCAATGCGGCCGATCATCGACGCGTTCGGCGTCGCGCTCGTGCTCGCGCCCGACCCGGGCGCGGCCGCGCTCGCACGCATCGACGTGCAGTTGACCGACGCGCCCGCGACGACGCTCGCGTCGCCCGAACTCGAAGCACTGCGCACCGGCAATCCGGCCGCGCGTGCGCTGCCGCTGCTCGACGCGCTGGCCGCGCGACGCTCGACCAGCGTCGTGCTCGACTATCTTGCGGACACGCGCGTGCGGGTCGACATCGCGATGCCGGACGCGTTCGCGGAGCATGCGCGATGACCGCGCCGGTCACGTTGACGCCGCCGCTCGATCACGCGTGGATCGCTGCACACATTCCGCACGCCGGCGCGATGTGCGTGCTCGATACGGTCGATGCGTGGGACGACGTGCGGATCCGCTGCTCGGCGACGAGCCACCGCGATCCACACAACCCGCTGCGCTCGCATGGACGGCTCGCGTCGGTCTGCGGGATCGAATACGCGGCGCAAGCGATGGCCGTGCATGGCGCGCTGCTCGGCGCGCAGCAGGACCGCCCGCGAGTCGGTTATCTCGCGAGCGTGCGCGGCGTCGACGCGTTCGTCGATCGGCTCGACACGTTCGACGCGCCGCTGACCGTCGATGCAGAACGCGTGAGCGGCGACGGCAGCTCCGTGCTGTACGGCTTCACGCTTCGCTGCGGCGATCGCGTGTTGCTGACCGGCCGCGCCGCGGTGATGCTCGACGCAGCGGCGGCCGGCGCGTTTCGTCCGCCGCCTGCCGGCAGTGCGGAACCTCGATGAAAACTCTTATGGGAATCAGGTCGTGAAAAGTCGTCAGTTCATTTACAGCGCGCTCGTTCTCGCGCTGATCAGCCCGATCGCGCACGCGGACATGTCCGAAGTGAAGCAGGACATCAAGCGCGATTCGAAGGAAGCCGCACACAAGACCGGCGAAGCTGCACGCAGCTTCGGCCATGCGACCGCGAGCGCCGCGAAGACGGTCGGTCACGGAATCGCCCATGCGTCGCGCGAAGGCTGGGATGCAACCAAGCGCACGACGAAGCGGGTCTTCCACAAGAGCGATACGAGCGACAAGAAGAGCGACTGAAGCAGGTCACTTCGTCGCGCTGCGGCCTCTCGTGCGCCGCTCCGGCCGCGCTGGCGCGCGCGCGATGCGCTTGCCGTATGCCGCCAGCCAGCAGTCGTGATGATCGAAGTTCCGCAGCAGCCGCGCACGGCGCCGCTCGAGCCAGTGGAGCACGATCGTCATCGTCAGCGCGACGGCCAGCGCCGATCCGCCGATCGCGAGTCCCATCCAGGTATCAGCCATGCCTCCTCCGGAATGCAAGGCCGACGCAGCGCGCGTGCCGCGCGACGACGATCGGCCCGAACGGCGCACGCCGCCCACCGGAAGCGCGGCGCACGAGCCCGCGTCCGTCGTCGTCATCGCACTTCGGCGCGCCGCCCCGGCGCTGGATACAGCGGGAGCACGGCCCGGGCGCACGCGCGAACGCCGCCCGGGCCGCCGCGCGTCAGTGCATGTGCTGGCCGCCGTTGATCGCGATGTTCGAGCCCGTCACGAAGCCCGCCTCTTCCGAGCACAGGTACGCGACGAGGCCCGCGACTTCGTCGGGCTGGCCGAGCCGGCCGGCCGGGATCTGCGGCAGGATCTTCGAGTCGAGAACCTCCTGCGGGATCGCCATCACCATCTTCGTCGCGAGATAGCCCGGCGACACCGTGTTCACCGTGACGCCCTTGCGCGCGACTTCGAGCGCGAGCGACTTCGTGAAACCGTGCATGCCGGCCTTCGCGGCCGCGTAGTTGGTCTGGCCGACCGAGCCCTTCGAGCCGTTCACCGACGAGATGTTGACGATCCGGCCCCAGCCGCGCTCGACCATCCCTTCGCAGACCGGCTTGGTCATGTTGAACACGGAGTCGAGGTTGGTGCGGATCACCGCGTCCCAGTTGACCTTGTCGAGCTTGCGGAACGTCATGTCGCGCGTGATGCCGGCGTTGTTCACGAGCACGTCGATCGGGCCGACGTCCTGCACGATCTTCGCCACGCATTCCTGGCACGAATCGTGGTCGGCCACGTCCACCGGATACGCGCGGAACTCGCGGCCCGCCGCGTGCATCTCGGTCAACCAGCGGTCGGCGCCATTGTTGTTCGGCGAATACGTGACGACCACCTGGAAACCCGCGTCGTGCAATTTGATGCTGATTGCCTCGCCGAGGCCGCCCATTCCACCTGTCACAACTGCAATTCGCTTAGTCATCCTAGAAGTTACCGACAATAAATTGAAGTAATCGATGATGTGGCGCGGCGACGTGGCACACGCCGCCATGCACACCGCTTCGACGCGCGGCCGGCCCGGCCTTGCCGCCGGGCCCGGCGCGCGCATCGCGGGATCGCGCGATTTGTTGTGTCCGGCTTGTTCTGCGCGAAAATCGTCAGGCACGCGGGCAGGCGACCGCCTGCGCACCGTCGGGGTTCAAACCTTCAGCTGCGCTTCAGTCGCGCTTCAGTCGCGCTTCAGTCGCGTTCGACCGCGAGTGCGACGCCCATCCCGCCGCCGATGCACAGCGATGCCAGCCCGCGCTTCGCATCGCGCTTGACCATCTCGTGCAGCAGCGTCACCAGGATCCGGCAGCCCGACGCGCCGATCG
>NZ_JAAGPL010000391.1:0-2907 GCF_017104785.1 Burkholderia sp. Ac-20353
TTCCATCTCGCCGGCCCCGAGCGCGACGCGCTGCATCTGCTCGAACTGCTCGCTGCGCATGCGCTCGGCGTCGTCTGCCACGATCCGGGCCAGTCGCCGCGCTGGATGCATCCGCTCGACGCCGACGCGATCGTCCACGAAGGCTTCGACCCGGCGCAGGCGATCCTGCCCGACGACGGCCGCAGCTTTCACGGCTACCGGCTGCTGCGCGAATATTTCGCGTTTCCGGCGCGCTTCCTGTTCTTCAGCATCGGCGGCTTGCGGCCAGCGCTCGCGCGCGCGACCGGCGACGAATGCGAGCTGACCGTGCTGTTCGACCGTCACGACGCGGCGCTCGAAGCGGCCGTCGACGCACGGCATCTCGCGCTGAACTGCACGCCCGCCGTGAACCTGTTCACGCGCCGCGGCGACCGAATAGCGGTGCAGCCGGGTGCGCGCGAACACCATGTCGTGGTGGACCGCAGCCGGCCGCTCGACTACGAGGTCTATGCGGTGCAGCGGCTCGTGAGCGAACAGCGCGACGACGGCCAGTCGCGCGAATTCCGGCCGTTTCATGCGTCGTTTGCCGGCGACGACGGTAATTACGGCGCGTACTACACGGTGCGGCGCGAGCCGCGGCTGGTGTCCGCACAGGCGCGCGCGAACGGCACGCGCACCGGCTACGTAGGCAGCGAGGCCTACGTGTCGCTGGTCGACAGCCAGTGCGCACCCTACGACGAGACGATGCGCTACCTGTCCGTCGACACGCTGTGCACCAACCGCGATCTCGTGCTGCTGCAGCCGCCCGGCGACGCAAACACGTTCACGTTGCGCGTGTCCGCGCCCGTCGAGCGGATCGTCGCGATACGCGGCCCGTCGCGGCCGCGCCCGCCAATCGCCGACGCGCAGACGGTCTGGCGGCTGATCCGCCATCTCGGGCTCGCGCGCCACACGCTGACCGATCTCGACGACGACGAAGGCGCGCATGTGCTGCGCGAACTGCTCGGCCTGCACGCCGATCCGGCCGACGCCGCGATGCGCCGGCAGATCGACGGCGTGCGGCGCGTCGCGTTCTCGCCCGTGTTCCGCCGCTTGCCGGCGCTCGGGCCGCTGATGTTCGGGCGCGGCGTGCAGGTCGACGTGACCGTCGACGATCACGCGTTCTCCGGCGACAGCCCGTTCCTGCTCGGCGCGGTGCTCGAACAGTTCTTCGCGCGGCATGTGTCGATCAACGCGTTCGCCGAGTGCGTGCTGACCAGCGCGCAACGCGGCAGGCTCGCGCACTGGCCGGCCCGCATCGGCAGGCGGCCCGCGATATGACGCGCGACACGAAACACGACACGCCAGACGGCGCGCAGCCGGCCGCCGACGTAACGCGTCGCGACGCATGGTGGGCGCGGCTGCGCGCCGCGCCGCACGGCTACGATCTGTTCCAGGCGCTGCGCTGGCTCGATGCGCTGTCGCCCGGGCACGCGCCGCTCGGCCATGCCGCGCGGCCGCGCGACGAGCCCGTGCGGCTCGGGCAGCAGCCATCGCTCGCGTTCGCAGCGTCGATGCTGGCTGGCGTGTACGATCAGCGCGCCGCGCCGCCGCGCGTCGCGATCCACGGCTTCGGGCTGTTCGGGCCGAACGGGCCGCTACCGTCGCATCTCACCGAATACGCGCACGAACGGGCGGCCCAGCACGGCGATCCGACCTTCGCCGCGTTCGCGGACCTGTTCCATCACCGGCTGATCCTGCTGTTCTACCGTGCGTGGGCCGACGCGCAGCCGACGGTGAGCCTCGACCGGCCCGCGCGCGCACGGTTCGACGGCTATATCGGGAGCCTGATCGGTCGCGAAGCGAATGCGGACCGGCCAGCCGGACATACGCGTGCCGAAGCCGACACCGACACGCTTGCACCGCATGCCCGCTATTTCCACGCGGGCCATCTCGTCCGGCATACGCGCAACCCCGAAGGGCTCGTGCAGATCGTGCGCAAGCATTTCGGCGTCGACGCGCGGATCGTCGAGCACGTGCCGCAATGGGTGGCGATCGAGCGCTCGCAGCGCTGCACGATCCGCGCAACCCGGCCGACGTTGCGCGTGGGCGGCGTCGCGCTCGGCCTCGCGGTGCGCGACGCGCAGTCGTGCTTCCGGATCGTGCTCGGCCCGCTGTCGCTCGACGCGTACCGGCGTTTCCTGCCCGGCGGCGCGCACGCGCGGCAGCTTGCGCAATGGGTGCGCGAGTACGTCGGCATCGAATTCGACTGGGATGTGCAGCTCGAACTCGCGGCCGACGCGGTGCCCGCGCTCGCGCTCGGCGTGCCGCAAGGGATCGGCCGCACCGCGTGGCTCGGCCGGCGGCTCGAAGCGGGCCCTGCGCGCGATCTCGTGGTGCGCTACGACGCGCGCCGCGATTCGCCGCGCGCGGGCGTCGACCTTCATCGCGAAACCGCATAAACGGGAACCGTCATGTCCGATATCGGCCGCGTCAACCTGTTCGGAAAACTGAATCCGTTCCTCTACGAAACGCTCGAGCAGGCCACCGGATTCTGCCGGCTGCGCGGCAATCCGTACGTCGAGCTCGCGCACTGGATCAAGCAGATCCTGCAGCGGCCCGACAGCGACCTGCACCGGGTCCTGCGCCGCTTCGAGATCGACGACGCGGCCCTCGACCGCCGGCTCGTCGCGGCGCTCGACCGGCTGCCGCGCGGCGCGGGATCGGTGTCCGACCTGTCCGCGCACATCGACGACGCCGTCGAGCGCGCGTGGGTCTACGCGACGCTGAAATACGACGCCACGCGCATTCGCGGTGCGGTGCTGCTGCTCGCGATCCTGAAGACGCCGCAACTGCGCAACGTGCTGGTCGCGATCGCGCACGAGTTCGAGCGCATCGTGCCCGACGTGCTCGCCGATGCGCTCGAATCGATCGTCGACGGTTCGCCCG
>NZ_JAAGPL010000392.1:0-3035 GCF_017104785.1 Burkholderia sp. Ac-20353
CGACGGCGCCGGCGTATCGAAGCGGCAGGGCGGCGCGTTCATGCCGGGCGTGCCCGATGTGTCGCGATTTCCCGCGCGCGTGTGGACGCGGCTGCACAACAAGTACTGGCGGCGCTTGCGCCCGGACCTGCTGACCTATGCGCCGGGCGGCGGGCTCGCGCTGCTGCGCGAGACGCTGGCCGACTACCTGCGCACGTCGCGCTCGGTGCGCTGCACGCCCGAGCAGATCGTGATCACGACCGGCATTCATCAGTCGATCGACCTCGCGGTGCGGCTGTTGACCGACCCGGGCGACGCGATCTGGACCGAGGATCCGTGCTACTGGGGCGTGCGCAGCGTGCTGAACGTGTCGGGGCTGACCACGCGGCCGATTCCGGTTGACGACGAAGGGATCGCGCCGTCGGCCGCCGATCTCGCCGAGCCGCCGAAGCTGATGCTCGTCACGCCGTCGCACCAGTATCCGCTCGGGATGGTGATGAGCCTCGCGCGGCGGCGGATGCTGCTCGAATACGCGCGCCAGCACGGCTGCTGGATCATCGAGGACGACTACGACAGCGAATTCCGCTACGGCAGCCGCCCGCTCGCGTCGCTGCAGGGGCTCGACACGTCCGGGCAGGTGATTTATGTCGGCAGTTTCGGCAAGACGCTGTTCCCGGGGCTGCGGGTCGGCTATCTCGTCGCGCCCGAACCGCTCGCGGAAAGCTTCGCGACCGCGAGCGCGGAGCTGTATCGCGAAGGGCAGTTGCTGCAGCAGGCCGTGCTCGCGGAGTTCATCGCGGAAGGGCATTTCGTGTCGCACATCCGCAAGATGCGCACGCTGTACGGGCAGCGCCGCGAGGTGCTGCTCGACGCGGTCGCGCAACGCTATGGCGACACGTTGCAGGCGCTCGGCAGCGATGCGGGGCTGCATCTCGTCACGCGGCTGCCGGACGGCGTCGACGATCGCGCGGTCGCGCAGGCCGCGCTCGCGCGCAATATCGTCGTGCGGCCGCTGTCGGGCTATTACGCGGACCGCGAACGCGCGTCGTCGGGGTTGCTGCTCGGCTATGCGTGCGTGCCGGAGGACGAGATCGCGCCGGCGTTCGCGACGCTCGCGGAGGCGATCGACGAGCGGGTGTTCGGCGGCGCGGCAGTCATCGCCGCGTGACGGCGGCGCCGGCGCGGCTCGCGGCGGCTGGTCATCGATCCATGCCGCTACGGTCGAGGTCGACATGGCTGCGCGCGACAGCGAGCGCAGCGGTGACCCTACCGAGGTAGCGGCGTCACAACCGGATCATCGCCGCACCCGCGACCACCAGCGCGCACGCGACGAGCCGCTGCGCGCCGGGCCGCTCGCGCATCGCGAGCCAGCCGATCGCGACCGCGAAGATCGAGCTCGTCTCGCGCAGCGCCGACACGGTCGCGACCGGCAGGTGCCGGTACGCGACCACGACAATCCCGTAGGCGACGAGCGAGATCGTGCCGGCCACGATGCCCTGGCGGACCGCGCCGCGTGCGCCGAACACGGCGCGCGGGCCGCCGCGCACCGCGCAGATGAGCGCGATCTGCGGCACGCTCCACAGCAGGTACACCCACGCGACATAGCCGAGCGCGTTGCCGGCGACGCGCGCGCCGATGCCGTCGCAGACCGAATACGCGGCGATGAACACGCCGGTGAGCAGCGCGTACGGCACGCTTTCGCCGGAGAACCGGAACCCGCGCCGCAGCGCGAGCGACATGATCCCGAACGACACGAGCGCGACGCCCGCGAAGCCGAACGGCGTCGGCCGCTCGTGCAGGATCGCGAGCGCGAGCACCGCCACGAGCAGCGGCGACAGGCCGCGCGCGATCGGGTAGATCTGGCCGAATTCGCCGCTGCGGTACGCGCGCGCGAGCGTGAAGCAGTACGCTACTTCGAGCGCGGCGGACGCGGCGATGTACGGCCACGCGGCCGGTTCGGGCGCCGGCAGCAGCGCCGCGCCGGCGACGCCGAACGCGAAATACGGCAGCGACATCGTGCCGAGCTGCGCGAGCCGGTCCTCGCTGACGTGAAGGAACGCGTTCCAGACGGCATGCAGCAGCGCCGAGCACAGCACGAGGCCGATGAACAGGTGATCCATGTGAGATGGCGGACGACGGGGGCGGATGGAGGCAGCGCCGTCATTATGTGGCGGCCGGCACACGGACGCAGAATTGTCGATAATAGAACGTTGTTATTCACCGGATGCCGACGATGACCGAAGCCACCCAAACCCCGCCCGCCGCTCCCCGCCTCACGAGCCTGTCGCACGGAGGCGGCTGCGGCTGCAAGATCGCGCCCGGCGTGCTGTCCGAGCTGCTGAAGCGTGCGACGCCGCCCGCGCTGTTCCCGGATCTGCTCGTCGGCACCGAAACCGCCGACGATGCCGCGGTTTACCGCTTGAACGACGAGCAGGCGATCGTCGCGACCACCGATTTCTTCATGCCGATCGTCGACGATCCGTTCGACTTCGGCCGCATCGCGGCGACCAACGCGC
Source organism: Burkholderia sp. Ac-20353 (assembly GCF_017104785.1). Taxonomy (NCBI): domain Bacteria; kingdom Pseudomonadati; phylum Pseudomonadota; class Betaproteobacteria; order Burkholderiales; family Burkholderiaceae; genus Burkholderia; species Burkholderia sp. Ac-20353. The sequence continues at coordinate 2,496 of NZ_JAAGPL010000392.1, forward strand.
TGTCCGACGTCTACGCGATGGGCGGCAAGCCGCTGCTCGCGCTCGCGCTGGTCGGCATGCCGATCAACGTGCTGCCGCACGAGACGATCGCGGCGGTGCTGCGCGGCGGCGAATCCGTGTGCGCGGAGGCCGGCATTCCGGTCGCGGGCGGCCATTCGATCGACTCGGTCGAGCCGATCTACGGGCTTGCCGCGATCGGCGTCGTGCATCCGTCGCGCGTGAAGCGCAATGCGGCCGCGCGCGCGGGCGACGTGCTCGTGCTCGGCAAGCCGCTCGGCGTCGGCGTGCTGTCCGCGGCGCTGAAGAAGAACCAGCTCGACGACGCCGGCTATGCGCAGATGATCGCGACGACGACCAAGCTGAACCGGCCGGGCACCGAGCTCGCCGCGCTGCCGGGCGTGCACGCGCTGACCGACGTGACGGGCTTCGGCCTGCTCGGCCATGCGCTGGAGCTCGCGCGCGGCGCGGGGCTGACCGCGCGCGTGAGCTATGCGTCGCTGCCGTGGCTCGCGGGCGTCGAGGCGTTCGCGGAGGCCGGCG
>NZ_JAAGPL010000393.1:0-237 GCF_017104785.1 Burkholderia sp. Ac-20353
GCGTACTCATCACGTCCAGAGTCAAGGTGATGATACACGAAGACGACAAAGAGTAGATGGTGATATGAGCGAGAGCACTAATCGGCACGGTATATTGTCTGGATGAAGAGGCGCGAGCAGTGTAACGAACGAAAGAGAGGACCAAGATTAGCATTGTAATTAGCGAATCTCAGAATGCACTTGTACAAGAAATAGTAAGACACGAGACGTATGAGGTAGTGATGTTTTTTTTTTTTT
>NZ_JAAGPL010000394.1:0-2501 GCF_017104785.1 Burkholderia sp. Ac-20353
TCGACCATCCTCGGCGCCGCTCGTCGGCGAGGATGGTCGCATCGACCTGATCGGCGCGCGTATCGCGACGATGAAGCGGCTGTCGGAGACGGCCGGCAACAAGTGATCGTCGGGTGACATTCGGTGACATTCGGGCGCGCGCCGCATCGAAGCATGTGTGATGCGCGCGACGGGAATGCAGAACGGGTACCGCTACGGACGGGTATTGCAACGGGCACCGCAAGGTGCCCGTTTGCATTTGGGGGAGGCTGCCAGAGGCTGCGGGGTGGCGGCCTTCGGCGCTGTCGTTGAAACCGCGCGCCGACGACCCGCGTGACCGGCTCAGCGATGCGGTACGTCGTGCAGGCCGAACCACGCCGGCATCAGCGCGAGCGCATCGTCGAGCGACGCGAGCACGTGCAGGCTCAGCGCGACGATCTCGGGCGTGGGCGCCTTCAGGTCGGGCACCGTGACGACGGCCGCGCCGGCGCCGGCCGCGGCCTGCGCGCCGAAATCGCTGTCCTCGAATGCGACGCAGGCATGGGCCGGCACGCCGAGCCGTTCGGCCGCGAGCCGGTAGACGGCCGGGTCGGGCTTGCCGCGCGTGACTTCGTCGCCACCCGCGATTGCGTGGAAGAACGGCAGCGCGCCGACCGCGTCGAGCCGCGCGCGGATCACGTCGCGCGCGGACGACGATGCGACCGCACACGGGATTCCGGCCTGCGCGAGCGCGGACAGCAGCGCGTGCGCGCCGGGCTTCAGCGGGAATTTCGGATGGGGCTCCGGCGCGGCGAGCCGTTCGCGCACGCGCGTGCGTACCGAGTCGAATGTGTCGGCGTCGCCGATGATGCGTGCGAGGATCGTCTGGCCTTCCGCGAACGAGCGGCCGACGATCTGCAGATAGTCGGTGACGGACAGCGCAACGCCATGCGTGCCTGCGATGTCGATCCACGTGTTCATGATCGTCCGCTCGGAGTCGATGAGCAGGCCATCCATGTCGAAGATCGCAGCGGAAAACGTCATTGGGATGTCCGGGAGTCGGGGGCGGAAGGGGTGAAGGCGGCGCGGCGCGCATCACGCGCATGGCCGCGCCAACGAAAAACGGACGCCGCAGGGGCGTCCGTCGGATCCGGCAGGCTTACTTGCCGAGCGCCGCGCGGGCGGCTTGCACCGCGGCACGCACCTGGTCCGGCGCAGTGCCGCCCGGGTGGTTGCGGCTCGCGACCGAGCCTTCGAGCGTCAGGTAGCCGAACACGTCATCGCCGATCAGGTGCGCGACGTTCGGCAGTTCCTGCTTCATCTCGTCGAGCGTCAGGTCCGCGAGGTCTATGCCGCGATCGTCGCAGATCCGCACCGCGTGTGCGACGGCCTCGTGCGCGTCGCGGAACGGCAGCCCGCGCTTCACGAGGTAGTCGGCGAGGTCGGTTGCGGTCGAGAAGCCCTGCAGCGCGGCTGCACGCATCGCGTCCGGCTTCACGGTGATGCCCGCGACCATCTCGGCGAAGATCCGCAGCGTGTCGGCGACCGTGTCGACGGTGTCGAACAGCGGTTCCTTGTCTTCCTGGTTGTCCTTGTTGTACGCGAGCGGCTGGCCCTTCATCAGCGTCAGGAGCGCCATCAGGTGGCCGTTCACGCGGCCGGTCTTGCCGCGCGCGAGCTCGGGCACGTCCGGGTTCTTCTTCTGCGGCATGATCGAGCTGCCCGTGCAGAAGCGGTCGGCGATGTCGATGAAGCCGACGCGCGGGCTCATCCACAGCACGAGTTCTTCCGAGAAGCGCGACACGTGCGTCATCACGAGCGCCGACGCAGCCGTGAATTCGATCGCGAAGTCGCGATCCGACACCGCGTCGAGCGAGTTCGCGCAGATGCCGTCGAAGCCGAGCGTCTTCGCGACCGCGTGACGGTCGATCGGGTAGCTCGTGCCGGCCAGCGCGGCCGCGCCGAGCGGCAGGCGGTTCACGCGGGTACGGCAGTCGCGCATGCGCTCCGCGTCACGCGAGAACATCTCGACGTAAGCGAGCAGGTGATGGCCGAACGTGACGGGCTGCGCGACCTGCAGGTGCGTGAAGCCCGGCATGATCGTGCCGGCGTTCTGTTCGGCGAGGTCGAGCAGCGCGCCGCGCAGGTCGTTCAGCAGGCCGCCGATGCGGTCGATTTCGCCGCGCAGCCACAGGCGGATGTCGGTCGCGACCTGGTCGTTGCGCGAGCGGCCCGTGTGCAGGCGCTTGCCGGCATCGCCGATCAGCGCGGTCAGGCGCGCCTCGATGTTCAGGTGGACGTCCTCGAGGTCGAGCTGCCACTCGAATTCGCCGCGTTCGATCTCGCCCTGGATCTGCGCCATCCCGCGTTCGATCGCTGCGAGGTCGTCGGCGCTGATGATCTTCTGCGCGGCGAGCATCTTCGCGTGCGCGAGCGAGCCGGCGATGTCGACGAGCGCGAGGCGCTTGTCGAAAAACACCGACGACGTGTAGCGCTTGACCAGCTCGGACATCGGTTCCGAGAAGCGGGCCGACCAGGCCTCG
>NZ_JAAGPL010000395.1:0-238 GCF_017104785.1 Burkholderia sp. Ac-20353
GAAAAAAAAAAAAAAAAAAAAACTAATCTAGATTAATATGTTCTAGTTGACTATAATACACATTATGTCACTATGACCTTTCATGTCAAAATCTGACATCAGATTATACTAGCTGTATCAGATCAACTGTATCCAGACTCTATCGTAACTGAGACAGCATGTGCAATACTGACACCACCAAGTGAAGAGTAACTCTGTTTTTGTACATACACGCAGCAAGCGCACTTATGTAGGCCAC
>NZ_JAAGPL010000396.1:0-2886 GCF_017104785.1 Burkholderia sp. Ac-20353
TCGCGTTCGGCGTGATCGAGCAGTTGCGCCAGGCGCGCCCGCGCGCGAAATTCCTCGAGCTCGTGCACCGTCTCGACCGCGAGACGTCCGGCATCCTGATGCTCGCGAAGAAGCGCACCGCGCTGGTCGGCCTGCACGAGCAGATCCGCGAGAACAAGATGGACAAGCGCTACTACGCATGCGGGCACGGCGAGTGGCAGGCCGACTGGGGCCGCCGCCGCGCGGTCAAGGCGCCGCTGTTCAAGTATTCGACCCCGGAAGGGGAGCGGCGCGTGCGCGTGCAGGACGACGGGCTGCCGTCGCACACCATTTTCAACCTCGTCGAGCGCTGGCCCGAATACGCGTTCGTCGAGGCGGAACTTAAAACGGGTCGGACCCATCAGATTCGCGTGCACCTCGCGCATCTCGGCCTGCCGATCGTCGGCGACGCCAAGTACGGCGATTTCGCACTGAACAAGGCGCTTGCGCGCGCGAACGCGCAGCCGTCGCTGAAGCGGATGTTCCTGCATGCGCACCGGCTGCGGCTCGCCCATCCGCTGACCGGCGAAGCGCTGCAGTTCGACGCGCCGCTGCCGGACGAATGCCGGCGCTTCCTCGACCAACTGAGCGCATTGCGCGATACCGCTTGAAACGCATGTCCCGACAGCAATTTGATCTGATCGTCTTCGACTGGGACGGCACGCTGATGGATTCGACGGCGCACATCGCCTACAGCATCCAGGCCGCATGCCGCGATCTCGGTCTGCCCACGCCGTCCGAGGAGGCGGCCCGCTACGTGATCGGCCTTGGGCTGCGCGATGCGCTGCAGATTACCGCTCCGACCCTCGATCCGTCCGACTATCCGCGCCTCGCCGAGCGCTACCGGTATCACTACCTGATCAAGGACCAGCGCATCGAGCTGTTCGCCGGCGTGCGCGAGCTGCTCGCTGAGCTGCGCGACACGGGCTACCTGCTCGCGGTCGCCACCGGCAAGGGGCGGGTCGGGCTGAACCGCGCGCTCGACCAGGCGAAGCTGACGAGCCTGTTCGATGCGACGCGCTGCGCGGACGAGACGTTCTCGAAGCCGCATCCGGCGATGCTGCAGGAGCTGACGCGTGAACTGGGGCAGGATCTGGCGCGCACGGTAATGATCGGCGACACGACGCACGACCTGCAGATGGCCGCGAGCGCGGGCGCCGCCGGGATCGGCGTCGCGTACGGCGCGCATTCGGCCGATGCGCTCGCCGCGCTGGAGCCGCGCTTCGTCGCGCCGGACGTCGAGGCGCTGGCCGGCTGGCTGCGCGAGCACGCATGAGTGCGATTCCTGCACCGGACCCGATCCGCGTGTGCGCGTCGGACGCGCTGGCCGACTGCGGCACCGGCGTGCGCGTCGACGCGCTGCTGCGCGGCGAACCGGTCGTCGTGTTCTTCGTCCGCTATGATGGGCGCGCGTACGGCTACCTGAACCGCTGCGCGCATGTGCCGATGGAGCTGGACTGGGTCGAGGGACAGTTCTTCGAGTCGTCCGGCCTGTATCTGATGTGCGCGACGCATGGAGCGATCTATGCGCCGGACACCGGCAAATGCGTCGGCGGCCCGTGCCGCGGCGCCCGCTTGCGCCCGGTGGAGGTTGACGAGCGCGACACGCCGGACGGTCGCGCGGTATTCTGGCTGCCCGACGCGGATCTGCGTCCCGCCGCTTCCGACTGACGACAACCAGGCAACCCAGCATGGCCGACCAACCGACCCCTGCCGATTCCTCCTCCCGCTCCGACGGCAGCGAGCCGAACTGGGAGCGCGCGGCGCTCGAGCGGATCGCGCTCGCCGCGATCAGGGAGCAGCGCGCGGCGCGGCGCTGGAAGATCTTCTTCCGCTTCGCGTTCCTCGGCGTGTTCCTGCTGCTCGCGTTTGCGCTGATCGATTTCTCGAGCGATTCGAAGTTCTCGACGAGCGGCCGGCACACGTCGCTCGTGACGATCGACGGCGAGATCGCGGCCGGCGTCAACGCGAACGCCGACGACATCAACACGGCGCTCAACGCCGCGTTCGACGACGACGGCACGGCCGGCGTCGTGCTGCAGATCAACAGCCCGGGCGGCAGCCCCGTGCAGGCGGGCATGGTCTACGACGAGATCAAGCGCCTGCGCGCGAAGTACCCGGGCAAGCCGCTCTACGTGGTCGTGACCGACATGTGCGCGTCGGGCGGCTATTACATTGCGTCGGCGGCCGACAAAATCTATGTCGACAAGGCGAGCATCATCGGTTCGATTGGCGTGCTGATGGACGGTTTCGGCTTTACGGGCCTGATGAACAAGCTCGGCGTCGAGCGGCGCCTGCACACGTCGGGCGAAAACAAGGGCTTCTACGACCCGTTCTCGCCCGAGACGCCGAAGATGGATGCGCACGCGCAGGCGCTGCTCGACCAGGTTCACACGCAGTTCATCAAGGCCGTGAAGGACGGGCGCGGCGCGCGCCTGCACGAGACGCCGGACATGTTCTCGGGCTTGTTCTGGACCGGCGAGAAGGGCGTCGAGCTCGGGCTCGCGGACGGCTTCGGCACGACCGACACAGTCGCGCGCGACGTGCTGAAGGCGCCGGATCTCGTCGACTACACGGTGAAGGAGAGCCTGACGAACCGCGTTGCACGCAAGTTTGGTGCGGCTGCGGGCAACGCCGCGATGAAGGCGCTGGCCGCGGGCGCGCAGCTCAGCCTGCGCTAGATATCAGGGAAGGGCGCGGCTTCCGCGCCGGGCGGCGCGTGGCGCCCCGGCGCGGCCAAGCGCCAAGCGCCAAGCGCCAAGCGCCAAGCGCCAAGCGCCAAGCGCCAAGCGCCAAGCGCCAAGCGCCAAGCGCCAAGCGCCAAGCGCCAAGCGCCAAGCGCCAAGCGCCAAGCGCCAAGCGCCAAGC
>NZ_JAAGPL010000397.1:0-2822 GCF_017104785.1 Burkholderia sp. Ac-20353
TCGCGCGTCGGTCGCGACAGGCGCTGCGGTCGCGCCGCCGCGTGCGGCGACGTCCGCGTGATGTGCGGCGACGACCGCACGCGCGAGCGGGTGGTCGCTATGGCGCTGCACGGCCGCGGCGAGCGCGAGCGCTTCGTCGCGCGGGACGCCGATCGCATCGAACGCGGTGACCGACGGCTTGCCCTCGGTCAGCGTGCCGGTCTTGTCGAATGCGATCACCGTCGTGCGCTGAGCGAGCTCCAGCGCCTGTGCATCCTTGATCAGCACGCCGTGGCGCGCGGCAACGCCGGTGCCGGCCATGATCGCGGCGGGCGTCGCGAGACCGAGCGCGCACGGGCATGCGATGACGAGCACCGCGACCGCGTTGAGGATCGCGGTCTCCGCGCCCGCGCCGGCAATCAGCCAGCCGATCAGCGTCAGCATCGCAATGCCGAGGATCGCCGGCACGAACACCGCGCTGACGCGGTCGACGAGGCGCTGGATCGGCGCCTTTTCCGCCTGCGCGGATTCGACGAGGCGGATGATGCGCGCGAGCGTCGTCTCGGCGCCGATCGCGGTGGTTTCGACGACGAGCGCGCCTTCGCCGTTGATCGACCCGGCCGTCACCGGATCGCCGTCGTCCTTCGCGACGGGCAGGCTTTCGCCGGTAATCAGCGATTCGTCGACGTGCGAGCGGCCCGCGACGATCCGGCCGTCCACCGGCACGCGTTCGCCGGGCCGGATGCTGACGGTCGTGCCGACGCGCACCTGCGCGAGCGGCACGTCGCGCTCGACGCCATGCTCGACGATCCGCGCGCGGTCGGGCCGCAACGCGTTCAGCGCACGGATCGCTTCGGTGGTCTGGCGCTTCGCGCGCGCTTCGAGCCATTTGCCGAAGCGCACCAGCGTGACGATCACGGCCGACGCCTCGAAATACAGATGTCCCGGCTGCGCGGGGTCGCGCAGCAGCATCCACAGGCTCAGGCCGTATGCGGCGGACGTGCCGAGCGCGACGAGCAGATCCATATTGCCGGCGCGCGCCCGGATCGCGTGCCAGGCCGCGCGATAGAAGCGGGCGCCGAAGCCGAACTGGACGACCGACGCCAGTATGAGCTGGAGCCAGCCGTTCGGCATCGCGTCGACGCCGAACGGTGCAACGAGCATCGGCGCGATGAGTGGCGCGCTCAGCAGTGCTGCAACGATCACGAGGTTGCGCTCGCGGATCGCTTCGCGGTGCTTGCGGTCGTCGGCGGACGGCACGGCGCGAGCGGGTGCGCCGGCGGTGGAAGCGGCGTCGGTTGCGCCTGCGTGCGCCGCGGCGGCCAGCGACGCCTGATATCCGGCGGTCGTGACGGCGGCGATCAGCGTGGCGGGATCGAGCAGGGTGGCGCTCTGCACCGACGCGCGTTCCGTCGCGAGATTGACGGTCGCACGCGCGACGCCGGGAACGGCCGCGAGTGCCTTTTCGACTCGGCCGGCGCAGGACGCGCAGGTCATCCCGCCGATGTCGAGTTCAATATTGGTAGCTGCGGTAGCTGCGGTAGCTGCGGTAGCTGCGGTAGCTGCGGTAGCTGCGGTAGCTGCGGTAGCTGCGGAAGTCGCGGTTGCTGCATTCGGCGAGGTGGACAACCCGGCTGCCGCAGCCGCGTCGGCAACCGGCGTTGCGCGATAGCCCGCCTGCTTCACGGCCTCCACGAGCCGGGACGCCGTCACATCCGTGCCGACATCGATCGTCGCCCGTTCGGTCGCCAGATTGACCGACGCGCGCGCCACGCCGGGCACCTTGGCCAGCGCCTTTTCGACGCGCGCGACACATGACGCGCAAGTCATCCCTTCGATGTCGAGTTCGAGCGTGGCGGAGGCGGAAGCGTCCACGGAAGCGGCCGGCGCGACGGTCCGGGCCACGGACGCCCCCTCGGACGCCGGAGAGAGCGACACATCGGCGCGAAGGCCATCCTCATTGACGCCTCCGCCACGCACATCGCGCAACGCCGCGCGATAGCCGGCCTGGGCGACCGCGTCGACGAGCTGCGCAGGATCGACAGCGTCTTGCGCGATCACGGTCGCCGAATGGCCGTCGAGGTCGACCGTTGCGTCGGCCACGCCCGGCACGCCGGCGAGCGCGCGCTGCACACGTCCGGTGCAGCCGCCGCAGGTCATGCCGTCGACGGTCAGCGAGATCGTGATCAGCGCCGCCGACGCGAGAGGTTCTGTCATGTCGGATTCCCCAAAAGTGCGGCCTGGGCCGCAGACATGGTCAGTATCAACATTCCCATGATGGTAAGGTCAAGTGGCAGCGACGATGCGCCGCATCGGACCTTGCCGGTGCGTCCGGGTGTCGGTCCCCGGTGTCGCCCGGGCGGCGAACCAGATGTTTCCCATACTTCGCTCATCTCTGCCGAAATGACAGACATTCGCCACATTGGGGATACCCCCAAGGCGCTATGATACGGCCCTGATGTCAGCGCCCCCTGCAGTGAAACTGCAGTTCGGGCAGGCTGGGGCAGCCTTGCTTGACCTTGATGAGCCTTGTCTTTGCAGCATGCGAGTTGCACAAGGCCTTGATTTTTAAAGAATTACATACGGCCAGAAACCAATGATAAAAACCCGACGAGGATCCGTTTCTCAGCGGCGCGCCTGCGCGTCGCTTGCCATTGTGGCGCTCCTGGCCGGATGCGCTTCCCAACCGGACGCGATCCAGCGCAAGACCGGCTGGATGCGCGCCGAAGTGGCCGACTCCTATATCTATGCGTATCCGCTCGTGCTGATGGACGTCGCGAAGGAAGCCGCGACCGGCGGCGACGGCGCGCAGCCCGGCCAGGCGCCGCTCAACACGCTGCGCC
>NZ_JAAGPL010000398.1:0-240 GCF_017104785.1 Burkholderia sp. Ac-20353
AAGCTAGTGGAGAGTACACGTAGTACACAGACTACGATCGTGCGGACTGTAGTGAGCAATGAGGAGAGATAGACGGATGTTGCAGGGAACGATTAGATTGACGTGTAGTTCAGAGCATTGACGTGATAGAAGGTCAGTGTGAAGAAGGTATCGGTAGGTGAAGAATTTAATAGTAGCGTAATCGATGTGAAGATCACAAGGAATAGAATTATTTTTTTTTTTTTTTTTTTTTTTTTTCAC
>NZ_JAAGPL010000399.1:0-2694 GCF_017104785.1 Burkholderia sp. Ac-20353
TCGAGCCGGCCCGGCACCTGCGCGCCGAGCGTGCGCGCGAACCGGCCGATCACGGCCGGCGGCGAGTCGGCCGCAGCGGCCGCAGCGGCTGCAGCAGTTGCAGAGGCTGTGGCGGCTCTGGCAAATGTGGCAGCTGTGGCAGCTCCGGCGGATGCTGCAGCTCCGGCGGCCGCGGCCGCTCCTTTTGCTCCAGCAGCCGGTTGCCACGGCAGCCGCAGCGCGTCCGGCGGCAGCTCGCCCGCCGCCGGGTGATAGCGCACCGACGGCAGCAGCGGCTGCGCGCCGATCGCGCCGGGCCCGACGAGCTGCTCGACGTCGAACACGCGGATCGCGTCCGAGCCCGCTTCGACGTACGCGACGACCGTATTGCTCGTGCCGAGGTCGATGCCGACCGTATAGCGCTTCATCGCGCTCAGGCGGCGCCGCGCACGTCGAACTCGACCTTCCAGCGCTCGTCGGTGCCGCTCGGGATCGCCTCGAGCTCGAGCGTGCCGGCCTCGGTCACGCGCGCGTGCAGCTTCACGGGCACGATCTCGCCGACCGTGCGGCCGTCGGCCGGCAACGTCGCCTGGATCTCCTCGAGTTCCTGCAGCTCCTCCGGCGACCAGTAGTCGAGCAGCGTGCCGACCAGGTCCTGGCGGCGCACCGACGATCCAAAGAACCGGAAGTGCACCGGCTCGCCGACGACGAGGCCAAACTCCTGCGGCGGCAACGCTGCGCTCGTGCCTTCCTCCATCCCGAACGGCGCGACGCACAGCGCCTGCACCGGCGGTTCGAGCCCCGGCACCGCGGGCATCGCCGATTCGACCGCCACGTAGTACGCGCGCGCCGTGCCGCCGCGAATCCGCACGCCACGGCCGCGCTTCACGTAGCCGTAGTACGCGGCGCCGCGCGCGACCGCGAGGTCGAGATCCGCGCCGTCGAGCAGGCGCGCCGGTGCCGCACCTTCAGCCGCGAGCCAGCCGTTCAGCGTGTCGAGCACGCGCTGCGTCAGCAGCGACGATTTGAACACGCCGCCATTGAACAGCACCGCGGTCGGATGCAGGAACGTCGCGCCCGCCGGCAGCGTGCGCTGCACGCCTTCCAGCGTGTCGAGTGCCGCGACCTGGCGGCCGAGGAACGCCGCGAGGTGGCGCGTGATGCCCGCATCCTGCGCATACGGCAGGCCGAGCTGCGTGAGGCCGACACGCGCGCGGCTGATCGGGCGCGCGGCCGCGTCGACCTGCGGGAAGAAGCCTTCGAGGATCGTCTGCGTGAGTTCCGCACGGGTCAGCTCGGTGCGGATCGAACCGCCGATCAGCTTCGAGCCGCGGCTCGGCACGACGAGCGGCACCGCGTCGGTCGTCGGGTCGGACAGCAGCGTTTCCTTCGCGGAACGGCATGCGTAAGTCAGCGCGCGCAGTTGCCACGGATCGGCCTGCGTGCCCTGCTGCGCGAGCTTGCGCGCGACGATGTGCGCGAGCGCGAGGTCCATGTTGTCGCCGCCGAGCAGGATGTGCTCGCCGACCGCCACGCGATGCAGTTCGAGATTGCCTTCACGCTCGACCACCGCGATCAGCGACAGGTCGGTCGTGCCGCCGCCGACGTCGACGCACAGGATCAGGTCGCCGACCTGCACCTGCTTGCGCCAGCCGCCCTCGCTCTTCTGGATCCAGCTGTAGAGCGCGGCCTGCGGCTCTTCGAGCAGCGTCATCCGCGCATAGCCGGCGGCACGCGCGGCCTCGGCCGTCAGCTCGCGCGCGGCCGGGTCGAACGACGCGGGAATCGTGACCGTCACGTCCTGGTCCGCGAACGGCGCGTCCGGGTGCGCGTGGTCCCACGCTTCGCGCAGGTGCGTCAGGTAGCGGATCGAGCTTTCGAGCGGCGACACGCGCGCGACCTCGGGCGGTGCGTCGCCCGGCAGGATCGCCGCGCGGCGGTCGACGCCCGGATGGCACAGCCAGCTCTTCGCGCTCGACACGAGGCGGATCGGCGTGCCGGCGCCGCGGCTGCGCGCCATCTCGCCGACCGCGAAATTGCGCGACGCGGTCCAAGGCAGCGTCAGGTCGCCCTGCGTCAGCTCGCTTTCATGCGGCAGGTAAAGGAACGACGGCAGCAGGTCGCGCGACTCGAGCGCGCCGGGCGCGGTCAGCTGTGCGATCGGCAGCACTTGCTGCACGATCTTCTCGCCATCGCTGGATGCCGTGTCGACATACGACAGCGCGCAGTGGGTCGTGCCGAGATCGATACCGATCGAATAACGGGAATCGCTCACAGTTCCACCTCCGCCGGAGCGACTACGGATGCGTCGTGGCTGCCGGTCAGCTTCGGCAGGCGCACGTCGGACACGCGCCAGCCGCGATGGCTGACGGTGCCGGTGAACGGCGCCGTGCCGACCACGTTGCCGGTCACGCGTACGGCCGTCGCGTCGAAGCCGGCCGGCAGCGTCACGCGGCTGCCTTCGGCCTCGTCGCGTACCGGGACGATCGTGAAGTGCTCGCGCAGCGCGGCACGGCAGCCGTCGTGCACGAGGCGCGCGGCCGCGCCGATGTCGGCGTCCCCGTAGCCGGCGATGTCCTCCTCGACGAAGTCGATGAAGCGCGCATCGCGCTGCAGCAGGCCGAGCAGTTGCAGCGCGGCCTGCGGGCTCGCTTCGCGCAGCTCGGGCGCGGCGGCCTTCACGGGCGCGGCAGCGGGGACAGGCGCCGGGGCCGG
>NZ_JAAGPL010000400.1:0-2989 GCF_017104785.1 Burkholderia sp. Ac-20353
CTGCTCGCGGTCGGCTGGCGCGTCGCCGCGCGGCGCCCCGCGTACGGCCTCGTGCTGCAGGGCGGCGGGGTCGGCGTGCTGTACCTGACCGTGTTCGCCGCGACCAAGCTCTACCACCTGCTGCCCGTCGGCGCGGCGTTCCCGCTGATGGTCGCGATCTGCGGCCTGAGCGCGTTCCTCGCGATCCGGCAGAACGCGCAGCCGCTCGCGTTCATGGGCAGCGCGGGCGGGTTTCTCGCGCCGGTGCTGCTGAGCACCGGCACCGGCAGCCACGTCGCGCTGTTCAGCTACTACGCGCTGCTGAACGCCGGCATCTTCGCGATCGCGTGGTTCAAGGCATGGCGGCCGCTCAACCTGCTCGGCTTCGTGTTCACGTTCTCGATCGGCTCCGCGTGGGGTGTGACCGCGTACCGCCCGGAATTCTTCGCGAGCACCGAGCCGTTCCTCGTGCTGTTCTTCCTGATGTACGTCGGCATCGCGCTGCTGTATGCCGCGCAGCGCGAGCTGGCGCTCAAGCACTACGTGGACGGCACGCTCGTGTTCGGCACGCCGATCGTCGCGACCGCACTGCAGGCCGCGCTCGTGAAGGACCTGCCGTTCGGCCTCGCGTGGAGCGCGGTCGCGCTGTCCGCGTTCTACGTCGCGGTCGCCGCGTGGCTCGCGCGGCGCCGCGAGCGGCTGCGCCTGCTGTTCGAGGCAACGCTCGCGCTCGCGGTGATCTTCGCGACGCTTGCGGTGCCGCTCGCTTTCTCGGGGCCGACGACGAGCGCCGCGTGGGCGATCGAGGGCGCGGCGATCGTCTGGGTCGGGGTGCGCGAACGGCGCCTCGCGCCGTTCGGCTTCGGCCTGCTGATGCAGGTCGCGGCGGCCGGCGCATTCTTCGCGGGGACGCTCGGCGCACCCGATACGGTCGCGCTGCCCGTGCTCAACAGCCCGTATATCGCGACGCTGCTGATCGCGCTCGCCGGCCTGTTCACGGGCTGGTGGCTGCACGGACGCGACGAAGCGCGCGCGTGGCACGCATGGATGCCGGAATTCGGCGCCGCGGCGGCCGCGTGGGGGCTGCTGTGGTGGCTGTGCGGCGGCACCCGTGAAATCCTGCTGTACGCGGGCCATCATGTCGATGCGCATCCGGACCGCTTCACGACGGACTCACTCGCGCTGTTCGTCGCCGCGACCGCGTGGCTCGCACACACTGCGCGCCGCAAACTCGCGTGGCCGCTCGCCGAATGGCCCGCATTCGCGCTGGCGCCCGCGCTCACGCTGTTCGCGCTGCGCGCGTTCGACGCGCACGAAGCGCCGCTGTCGGGCCTCGGCGCGGTCGTGTGGCCGGTGGTCGTCGCGGCCTGTTACTTGCTGCTGTGGCGGCAGTCGCGTGATGAGCCGCCTTCGCGCGCATCGCGCGACGCGGCTTCGCTCGACACGCGCGTGCTCGCGCCGCTGCATACGCTGATGTTCTGGAACGTCTGCGGCCTGCTCGCGCTGGAAGGCTACTGGCGCCTGCGCGCGTACGTGCCGGAAGGGGCATGGAGCTGGAGCGCGTGGGCGTACGGGTTCGGGCTGCTGCTTCTGCTCGTGTCCGGCGTCGGCGCGCGGCTGCGCTGGCCCGTTGCGCGCTTCCCGCACGCGTACCAGGTGTGGGGCGCAGCGCCACTCGCCGCGCTGCTGTGGCTGTGGAGCATCGCGAGCGTGACGAGCGACGGCGACGCGTCGCCGCTCTTCTGGCTGCCGCTCGTCAATCCGCTCGACGTCGCTCAGTTGCTGATCTTCGTCGCGATCGCGACGTGGCTGCGGCGGCTGACCACGCTCGGCATCGCATGGCGTCCGCCCGCGATCGGCTACGCGGCGGTCGCGACCGTGTTCCTGTGGTTCAACGCGCTGCTGCTGCGCACGCTGCATCACCGCTTCCATACGGCCTACGGCGTCGACGCGGTGCTGGCGTCGTTCAACCTGCAGCAGGTGTTCATGGTCGGCTGGAGCGCGTTCGCGTTCGCCGGGTTGTGGTTCGCCCGCCGCGAAGGGCCCGCACGGCTCTGTGCGGTCGCGTCGCTGCCGCTCGTGCTCGTGATGTGGATGTGGACCTTCTACGCGAACTTCACGCAGGACGGCGGAAGCTGGGCGCGCGTGCCGCTCGTCAATCCGCTCGACCTCGTACAGCTCGCGATCTATGCGCTCGCGGCGTTCTGGCTCGTGCGGGTGCACCGCCTCGGCATCCCGCTCGACCAGTTCCGTGTCGAGCTGCAGTCGGTGGCCGGCGCGACGGCGTTCCTGTGGCTGAACGCGATGCTGTTGCGCACGCTGCACCACTGGACCGGCGTGCCGTACAACTTCGACGAGATGGCGCACTCGACGCTCGTGCAGGCGTCCGTCTCCGTGTTCTGGACGGTGTGTGCGCTCGCGACGATGATCTGGGCAACGCGCCGCAAGCTGCGGCCGCTGTGGTTCGTCGGCGCCGCGCTGCTCGCGCTCACCGTCGTCAAGCTGTTCCTGTTCGACCTGTCGCACGTGAAGGGCGTCGAACGCATCGTGTCGTTCATCGGCATCGGCGTGCTGCTGCTGTTGATCGGCTATTTCTCGCCGCTGCCGCCGAAGGCCGCGGGCAACCCGGAACCGAACGAATGAAGCATGTCGTCGCAGCACTCGGCCTCACCGCGTTGACATCGTTGACATCGTTGGCAATGGCCAGCGCCACGCATGCCGGCGATCAGGTCGAGCAGCAATTCGCGCTCGACCTCGACGGCAGCGCCGCGTACTACACGGTGACGGTGCCTCCGGCCGTCTACGCGGCGAGCCGGCGCAACGATCTCGGCGACCTGCGCGTGTTCAACGGCGCGGGTGAACCGGTGCCCTACTCGCTCGACGCGCCGGCGGCCGTCGAGCCGCCGCCACAACGGCACGCGGTGCCGTGGTTCCCGCTGCCGGCCACCGACGCCGACGCGAACACCGACGCCGGCCACGCGCCGCTCGGCGTGTCGGTCGCCGCGGACGG
>NZ_JAAGPL010000041.1:0-56402 GCF_017104785.1 Burkholderia sp. Ac-20353
GGGGCCGCCGGCGCGGGCGCGCCGGTGTCGCCGGAGAGCTTGAACACGGAGACGGCGCGTTTCTGTTCTGCGGCCTGCTGCTCGAGCGACTGCGCGGCCGCGGACGCCTCTTCGACGAGCGCCGCGTTCTGCTGCGTCACTTCGTCCATCTGGCTGACCGCCATGTTCACCTGCTCGATGCCGCGGCTCTGCTCGTCGGACGCGGCCGAGATCTCGGCGTTGATGTCCGCGACGCGGCGGATCGCCTGCCGGACGTCGCCCATCGTGCGGCCGACCGCCTCCGCCTGCGTCGAGCCTTCGTGCACGGTCGTCACCGAGCGCTGGATCAGGTCCTTGATTTCCTTCGCGGCGCTCGACGCGCGCTGCGCGAGGCTGCGCACCTCGCCGGCCACGACGGCGAAGCCGCGCCCCTGTTCGCCCGCGCGCGCGGCCTCGACGGCCGCGTTCAGCGCGAGGATGTTGGTCTGGAATGCGATGCTTTCGATCAGCCCGGTGATGTCGGCGATCTTCGTCGAGCTCGCGCTGATCTCGGCCATCGTCGCGAGCATCCGCTCGACGACTTCGCTGCCGTTGTCCGCGACCTGCGATGCGCTCGTCGCGAGCGTCGTCGCCTGGCGCGCGTTGTCCGAGTTCTGCTTGACCGTCGCGGTCAGCTCTTCCATGCTCGCCGCGGTCTCTTCGAGCGACGCGGCCTGTTCCTCGGTGCGCGACGACAGGTCCATGTTGCCGGCCGCGATCTGGCCCGATGCGACGAGGATCGATTCGCTCGACGCCTTGATGCCGCGCACGATGTCGGCGAGCTGCGTGTCCATCTGGCGCAGCGCCATCAGCAGGTGCCCGAATTCGTCGTTCGAGCGGATGTCGAGCCCGGTTTCGAGCTGGCCGTCCGCAATGCGCCGGGCCGCATTCATCGCCGCGTCGAGCGGCTGCGTGATCGCGCGCAGCAGGTAGCGCCACGCGCCGGTCGCGGCGGCCACGCCGACGGCGAGCACGACGATCGACGCCCACAGCAGCCGGTGGAACGTGTCGTTGCCTTGCGCGGCGGAGTCCTTGATCTGGTTCGCGTTGATCGTGATGTCTTCGCCGATGCCGCCGGCCAGTGCGTCGCCGATCGGGCGGATCTTGTCGAGCGTCGCGCCGGCTGCGTCGACGGTGCCCGCATCGGCCGATGAAAGCGCGGTGCCGGTCAGCGCGCGGAAATCGCCGAGCTGGCCCGCGATCCGGTCCGCGACCCTGCGCTCGTCGTCGGCGGTCACGCGCGACGGGTAGTAATCGTTCCACGAGGCGGCGAGCTTCTTGTCGAGCTCACGGATGTGTTCGGCCGTGCGTTTCGCGGCGGTCCGGTCGGTTTGCGAGACAAGCTCGTCGAGCGCGACGCGCATCTGCAGCGACGCTGCCTGAGCGCCGGCCAGATCTTCGAGCGGCACGGCGCCTTCCGTATACATCGAACTCATGTCGGAACTCAATGTCGACAGCCCGCGCATTCCCATCAGCCCGATCGCGACCATCACGACTACGCACGCGCCGAACGCGAGCGTGATCTTGAACCTGATTGTGCCTGTCAGTTTGCCCATACCCTGTCATCCATATCGAAACGAGAAACCCGCTATCCCGGAACGCGTGCGACGAATCTTTTCGTCTGACAAAACCATGATGCGATCAGGGTTATGGTCGGGTAAACGGCAGGTGCGGACGCGACCTTGAGGGGGAAATGGACCGCGCGGGTAAAAAAGTGCCGGGCTTCGGTTGGTTGCGCCGCACCTCGCCGGCCACACCTCGCCGGCCGCACCGAAACTGTCGCGCCGAAACGTCAGTCGATCACCTTTCAGCCAGGCCTGAAGATCCTTTCGAATCCGTGGTGCCATAATGCCGAGCATGCGCAGCCAAAGCGTTTGCGCACGTTTTCATGTCCCTCTGTCGCCGGCCCCGCCGGTTTACTTCGTCGCCGTTCGCACTGTCATGTCGTTCCGCACGTTTGCCCCCGCCGTCCTGGCCCCGTCCGGGCCGTTTGCCGGTTGTTCCGGCGTTCTTCAACGGGGCACGCGACACGCCGTGCGGGCAGGCTGATCGATGACCCCGCTCGACCGGCTCCTCGATTTCTTCGCCCGCCACCCGATCCGCCTGCCGCAAAGCCGCGGCGGACGCGTCGCGCTGGCGCTCGTGTTCATCTATTTCGTCTGGGGTTCGACCTACAGCGGCCTGCATTTCGCGCTGCAGTCGTTCCCGCCGCTGCTGCTGTCGGGGCTGCGCAACCTGCTCGGCGGGATCGGCCTGTTCATCTTTGCGCTGCGGCGCAAGCCGGAATGGCCGACGCTTGTCGAAGTCCGCAATGCGGCGATCATCGGCACGATGCTCGTCGCGCTGTCGTCCGGCACGATCGCGCTCGGAATGCGGACCGTCAGCAGCGGCTCGGCCGCGGTGATGGTCGCCACCGTGCCGCTGTTCGCGACCGTGATTGCGGCCGTCGCGGGGCGGCCCGTGACGAAGGGCGAGTGGGCGGCCGTCGCGCTCGGAATGGTCGGCATCGTCGTGCTGAATTCGGGCGGCGCGGCTGAGACGAATTCGGCGCTCGGCACGATCTCCGTGCTGGCCGGCGCGCTGTTCTGGGCGGGCGGCGCGCATCTGTCGACGCGGCTCAAGCTGCCGTCCGACCTGTTCCTGTCGACGTCGCTGCAGATCGGCCTCGGCGGCCTGATGTCGACGCTCGTCGCGTGGCTGCTCGGCGAGCGCATCGAACATCTCGCGGTGGTGCCGGTGTTCGCGTTCGTGTACCTGATGGTGTTCTGCACGATGGCCGCGTACGTCGCGTACGGCTACCTGATCCGCCACACGAGCCCGATCATCTCGAGCAGCTGCATGTACGTGAACCCGATCGTCGCGGTCGCGCTCGGCGCGCTGATGCTCGGCGAACCCGTGACGATGGCGACGGTGGTCGCGACGCTCGCGATTCTCGGCAGCGTCGGGCTGTCGTTCGTGTTCGACCCCGCGCGCCGGCGCGTGTCGCAAGCGGCTGCAGCGAGTGCTCCGGCGTCGGTGTCCGCGTCCGCGCCGGCGACCGCAGCGCCATCCATGTCGGCTCAAATGCCGACGTCTGCGACGACATCCGTGTCGACGATGGAAGCGACGTCGACGTCAGTGTCCGAACCGACGCCGGCAACGACATCCACATCAGTGTCCGCGCCGACGCCGGCGACGATCTCCATATCGGCCTCCGAATCATCGCCTGCACCGACCTCCACGCCAACCCACGTCCGGCCGCCCGCAGCGACCGCCACGTCGGCATCCGCGCGCCCGGCCGCCGACGCATGACGGCGGCGCGCGCGGCACGCGTTCAACTGCCGCGCTTGCCGCCGCGATAGTGGCACCAGCCCGCGAGCGCGGAGAACAGCAGGCCCGTCGCGCACATCCCGATCCAGCCGAACGTACGCCACGCGGCGATGCCGGCGGATGACCCGAGCGCGCCGCCGATGAAATAGCACACCATGTACACCGTGTTCACGCGGCTGCGCGCCTCGGGCTTCAGCGCATAGATGCGCGACTGGTTCGAGATCTGCGCGGCCTGCACGCCGACATCGAGCACGATCACGCCGATCACGAGCCCGACGATGCTCGCGCCGGACAGCGCGAAGATCACGAACGACAGTGCAAGCAGCGCGATCGCGAACGAGATGATCGTGCGCGGCCCGCGCTTGTCGGCGAAGCGGCCCGCATACGGCGCCGCGAGCGCGCCGGCCGCACCGACGATGCCGAACAGGCCCGCCGCCTGCGGGCCGAGATGGAACGGCGCGCCGGCGAGCAGCAGCGTCAGCACGGGCCAGAACGCGCTGAACGCGGCGAACAGCGCGGCGCCCGTCAGCGATGCTTCGCGCAGCCCGCGCAATTCGACCGCGAGGTGCCACATCGAACCGAGCAGCTTGCCGTACGGCAGCGTCGACGTCGGCGAACTCTTCGGCAGCCGCAGCACGATCACCGCGGCGAGCGCGACGAGCGCGGCAACCGACGCGCCGAACACCGCGCGCCAGCCGAAATACTCGGCGACGAAGCCGGCCGCCGTGCGCGCGAGCAGGATCCCGAGCAACAGCCCGCTCATCACGGTGCCGACCGCCTGCCCGCGCGCGGCGGGCGGCGCGATTTCGGCGGCGAACGGCACGGCCTGCTGCGCGATCGTCGCGAGCACGCCGATCGCGAGGCTCGCGGCCGCGAGCACGGCGAGCGATGGCGCGGCGGCCGCCGCGATCAGCGCGACCGACAGTCCGGCCAGCTGCAGCAGGATCAGCAGACGGCGGTCGAAACGGTCGCCGAGCGGCGCGAGCAGGAACATGCCGGCCGCATAGCCGAGCTGTGTCGCGGTCGGCACGGCGCCGATCCACGCCGCGCGGTCGGGAAACGCCTCGCGGAAGCTGTCGAGCAGCGGCTGGTTGTAGTAGATGTTCGCGACCGACACGCCCGCGATCGTCGCGAGCAGCAACAGCAGGCTGCGCGAGTAGTGGGGCGACGCGGCGTCGTGGGTCGGTTGGTCGGTGGCAGCGGAAGACATGGCGGTACCGGGCAGTCGAGGGCGGCGACGCCTGCGCGGGCACGGTCGCGGATGGCCGTGCCCGCCAAGCGTCGAACGATGGGTGCCGATCATACCGGAGCACCGTGAATCCTGCCGGGCGCGCGGCGATGCGGAGTCGCATGGGTCAACGGACCGGCCGCGAATCCTGACAGGCTCGCGGTATCGGGCGCTGCGGCCGAACACACGGCACGCCGCCCGGCCGCGGATTCGGTGCCCAATCTTGCAGCGGGCAGCGCTGCCGTCATCGAATCCGTTCGTGCCGAAGCGGACGCATCCGGCACGCAACGATCTGCCCGTTCAGTCGACGAGTTCGCCCGTCGGTTCGTAGAACGGATACGGCCCGTCGCCTTCGTCGACGTACACGTGATGCGTGACCAGGCCCGCATCCGGCGTATGGCGATGCACGGCGAACGCCGGCGGCTCGAGCCGGAACGCCGACGGCGCGCCGTCGCGCAGGTCGAACGCAACCTGGTGCGCGGGCGCCGGCACGGCCGACGCGATCGTGCCGCCGAAGCGCGCGAACATGGTCCGGTGCACGTGGCCGCACAGCACGCGCTCGACGTTCGGATGGCCGCGCAGCAGCGCATCGAGCTTCGCGGCAGCAGCGGGCGCGAGCCGCAGCGCATCCATGTGCCCGATCCCCGACGCGAACGGCGGGTGATGCAGCGCGACGATCACGGGCCGCTCGCGCGCGGCGTCGAGCTGCGCTGCGAGCCATCCGAGACGCGCGTCGCACAGGTCGCCGGCGCTCGTGCCCGGCACCTGCGAATCGAGCGCGAGTATTCGCACCACGCCGACATCGAGCGCGTACTGCACGAACTCGCCGTCCTGCCATTCGGGCCGGTCGCCGAACACACGGCGCAATGCCGCGCGATCGTCGTGATTGCCGACCATCAGGTAGTACGGAATCTCGAGCGGCGCGAGCAGCTCGCGCAGATGGCGGTATTCGTCGTCGTGGCCGAAATCGGTCAGGTCGCCGGTGACGAGCACCGCGTCGGGGCGCGGCTCGAGGGCGTTCAGCCGTGCGATGCAGCGCGCGAGCGCGGCGGCCGTGTCGACGCGCCGGTACGCGAGCTGGCCCGGCCGCTTGATGTGGAGATCGCTGATGTGTGCAAGCAGCATCGTCATTCCTCGGATCGAATGGTTATCGTGGGGCGTGTGTCACGCAGCGAGCGCGATCAGCCCTTCGGGTGCGACCGTGATGCCGACAGCCGTGCCGCGAGCGAGTTCGACGCGGCCCGGCACGTCGATCACGAGCGCGTCGGGCGCAGCGTGCTCGATCGTGAGCCGGGTGCGTTCGCCGAGGAATGCGCATGCGCCGACCGCGCCGCGCAGCGGCGCGTGCGCGGGGTCCGCGAGCTGCGCGTCCTCGGGACGGAAGAACCATTCGTCGGCGGCGTGCGGCGTGACGAGCCTGCCGCCCGTCGTCACGAGTGCACCGTCCCGCCATTCTCCCGCAACCCGGTTCAGCGTGCCGATGAACTGCGCGACCGCGCGGTTCGCGGGCCGGTAGTAGATGTCGCGTGGCGTGCCGATCTGCTCGATGCGGCCCGCGCTCATCACGACGATGCGGTCGCCGAGCTCCATCGCCTCGGCCTGGTCGTGCGTCACGTAGACGGTCGTCACGCCCAGTTCGCGCAACAGCGCGTTCATCTCGCGGCGCAGCGCATCGCGCAGCTTCGCGTCGAGCGCGGTCAGCGGCTCGTCGAGCAGCAGCACGCGCGGGCGCACCGCGAGCGCGCGCGCGAGCGCGACCCGCTGGCGCTGGCCGCCGGATAGCTGGTCGACCGGTTTGTCCGCATGCGCGTCGAGCCGCATCATCGCGAGCAGATCGTCGACGCGCTCGCGCAGCACGCGCGGCTCGGTCTTGCGGATCTTCAGCCCGTAGCCGACGTTGCCGCGCACCGTCAGGTTCGGAAACAGCGCGTAGTTCTGGAACACCATGCCGACCTGCCGGCGTTCGATCGGAAGCGCAGTGACGTCGTCGTCGCCGAACGCGATCGTGCCGCCGGCATCCGGCGTGTCGAGGCCCGCGATCAGGCGCAGCGTGGTCGTCTTGCCGCAGCCCGACGGACCGAGCAGCACGAGCGTTTCGCCCGCGCCGATCGTCAGGTCGAGCGGCTCGAGCACGCGGGTGCCGCGGAACGTCTTCGCGCAGCGGGTCAGAGTGATCGGGATCGAATCGAGTTTCATAGGAATACGAAATCAGCGCTTGCGGCGCTTCGGTGTGCGCGTGCCCGACGGATCGACGCCGAGCCACTGCATCGCGACGAGCAGCGGCAGCGTCATCAGCAGGAACAGGATCGTGTACGCGCTGCCGACTTCGAGACGCAGCGACGCATAGGTATCGGCGAGGCCGACGGGCAGCGTTTTCGTGTCGGGCGTATGCAGCATCCACGTGAGGTTGAATTCGCCGATCGACAGCGTGAGCACCGCGAGCGCGCCCGCGACGATGCCGGGCCGCAGGTTCGGCAGCACGATCGTGACGAAGCGTGTGACGAACGACGCGCCGAGGCTTGCCGCGCCTTCCTCGAGCGTGCGCAGGTCGGCACCTGCCGCAACGGCTGCGACCGCGCGCACCATGAACGGCAGTGTGAACACGACGTGGCCGGCGACGATGAACCACAGGCTCATCCGGAACGCGCTGAAGCCGCCATAGACGACGAGCAGCGCGAGCGCGGACGCGAGCCCCGGCAGCGCGACCGGCAGCACGAGCGCTTCCTCGATCACGCGCGCGGCGCGGTTCTTGCTGCGTGCGAGCGCATAGCCGGCCGGCACGCCGACGGCGAGCACGATCGCGAGCGTCGCAAATGCGACGTACAGCGACAGAGCGACCGAGCCGTGATACTGCTCCCACACCTGTTCGAGCCAGCGCAGCGTGAGGCCGCTCGACAGGCCGCGGAAATAGTTGACGGTCAGCCCGGCGAGCACCGACATCACGACGGGCACGATCAGGAACGCGCACAGCAGCAGCGTGACGAGCCACTGCAGCGCGGCGATTGCGCGCGCACCGGTCACGCGCGGCGTGCGCCGCGCGGCACCGTTCGCGCGCGAGGGGGCGGGGGCGGGCGACGGCGCGGAAGAATCGGAAAGCGAATGCATCGGGTGAACCTCAGGCGGCCGCAGCCGCGGTGTGGCCGGTGAACTGGCGTGCGAGCGCGAGCACGGCCCACGTGACGATGCCGAGCACGATCGACAGGCCGGCGGCCGTCGCGATGTTCGCGTTCAGCGTGAACTCGGTGTAGATCGTCATCGGCAGCACGTTCAGGTCGGTCGCGAGCGTGAACGCGGTGCCGAACGCGCCCATCGCGGTCGCGAAGCAGATCGCGCCGGCCGCGATCAGGCCCGGCGCGAGCGCCGGCAGCACGATGTCCCACAGGATCCGCCACGGCGACGCACCGAGCGAGCGCGCGGCTTCCTCGAGCGACGGGTCGAGCTTCGACGCGGCCGCGATCACGGTGACGATCACGCGCGGGATCGAGAAGTACAGGTAGCCCGCGAACAGCCCCGCGACCGAATACGCGAACACCCACTTGTCGCCGGTGAGCTTCGCGGACAGCATCCCGATCAGCCCTTGCCGGCCCGCGAGCATGATCACCATGAAGCCGACGACGACGCCCGGAAACGCGAGCGGAAACGTCAGCAGCGCGAGCAGCACGCGCTTGCCGGCGAATTCGCGGCGCGCGAGCAGCAGGCCCGAGATCGTCGACAGCGCGAGCGTCGCGAGCGTAACGGCCGCCGACAGCGCGACCGTTTCGCCGAGACTCTTCATGTAACGCGCATTGCCGAGCAGCGACGCATATTGCGTGACGAACGCGCCGTTCGCCGACACCTGTGCGAGCGACACCATCGGCAGCAGCCAGAACGCGGCGAACACCGCGAGCGCGGGCGCGACGAGCGCGATGCGCCAGCGCAGCGGGAAGGTCAGGTCGAGCATCGCGGGCGTCCTGCCGTCACTGCATGACCTGCAGGTATTGCTGGCCGAACGCCTGCTGGCCTGCGGCCATCTTGCCGAAGTCGACGGCCTTCGCGCGCGCATAGTCGCTCGCGGGCAGGAACTTCGACGCGATGTCGGCGCTCATCGCCTGCGCACGCACCGGACGCAGGTACGCGCTGGCCCACAGCTTCTGGCCTTCGTCGGACAGCACGAAATCGAGCACCTTCCTGCCGTTCGCTTCGTGCGGCGCGCCCTTTACGAGGCTCATCACGTACGGCACCGCGATCGTGCCTTCCTTCGGAATCACGAACTCGACGTTCGCGTGATCCTTGTACTTCGCGCGATACGCGTCGAAGTCGTAGTCGAGCAGGATCGGAATTTCGCCCGACAGCACGCGCGCATACGCGGTCTGCTTCGGCACGATCGGCGCATTCGCCTTCAGCTTGCGGAACCAGTCGAGCGCCGGCTTGAAGTTGTCGAGGCTGCCGCCGAGCGCCTGGTTGACCGCAACCGCGCCCGCATAACCGACGAACGCGCTCGACGGATCGAGGTAGCCGACCATCCCTTTGTACTCGGGCTTCAGCAGGTCCGCCCACGAACGCGGCACCGGCTTGCCTTCGAGCGCGTCCTTGTTGACGAAGAAGCCGAGCGTGCCCGAGTGGATCGCGAACCAGTAGCCCTGCGGGTCCTTCAGGTTCGCCGGGATGTCGTTCCAGTGCGCGGGCCGGTACGGCGCGATCACGCCCTTGTCCTTCGCCTGGAACGCCGACGACACGCCGAGATAGACGACGTCGGCGACCGGGCTCTGCTGTTCGGCGATCAGCTGCGCAATCGCCTGGCCGGAGTTCTTGTTGTCGAACGGCACGCGGATGCCGGTCTTCTGCTTGATCGCGGCGATCTGCGCGGCCCAGTCGGCCCATTCAGGCGGGCAGTTGTAGCAGATCGCGGTGTCTTCCGCGTAGGCGGACGACGCACCGGCGAGGAGCGCAGCGCAGGCGAGCGGCGCGGCGAATGCGCGCAGCAGGGACGACAGGCGAAAGGTCACGTGGGGGTCTCCGGTTGAGCGTGTGGGTGAGCGGCGGCGCGTATGCCGCCCCGGTCAGGCTTCGCGCGCGCGCAGGTCGGCCGACGCGATGACAGAATCGACGGACGCGACCGTCGCGCCGTCGCGCACCGTGTGCGGCAGGATCAGCGACTTACGCTCGACGCGCTTGCCGCCGATGTATTCGACGAGCCGCTCCCATGCGTGCCGGCCGATGTCGCGGTTCGGCGTTGCGACGCTCGCAAGCGGCGGCGCGAGCAGTTCGCCGATCGCGATGCCGTCGAAGCCGAGCACCGAGATGTCGTTTGGCACCGAGAAGCCCGCGCGCCGCAGCCCGCGCATCACGACCATCGCGAGCAGGTCGTTGCTGCAGAACAGCGCGGTCGGGCGTGTCGCGCGCGCGGTCAGGTGTGCGAGCACCGCGTCGGGCAGCTCGGGCGCATTGAAGTCGATCTCGACGGGCGGCAGCGGCGCGACACCGCTTTCCTCGAGCGCCTGCGCATAGCCGAGATGACGCTGCCGTGCGCGGTCCGATGCGGCGAGCGAGCCGGCGAGCATCAGCACGCGGCGGTGGCCGCGCGCGGTCAGCAGCCGCACGCCGTCGTACGCGGCGCGGCGGTTGTCGACCGATACCGACGGGCGGCGCTGCGTGTCGTTGTGCATCAGCACGTAATGCGAGCCGTCGTGATCGAGCATGTCGAGGAGCGGATGCGTGTCCGCGTCGGCGACGGTCAGGATCAGCCCTTCGACGCGTTGCTCGCGCAGCGTCTCGATCGCGTGGCGCTCGCGCGCCGCGTCGTATTCGGTCGTCATCAGGATCAGCTTGAAGCCGGCCGCGGTCGCGAGTTCGTCGATCCCTTGCAGGCAGTCGGCGAACACAGGGTTCGCGAGGGTCGGCAGCACGACGCCGACGAGCCGCGTGCGCTCGCCGCGCAACTGGCGGCCGAGCGGGCTCGGGCGGAACTTCAGCGTGTCGATGGCGGTGCGGATCGCTTCGAGCGTCGCCGGGCTCACGGTGTGCGGCGCATTGATCGCGCGCGACACGGTAGCGATCGAAAAGCCGGCGAGGGCGGCGACATCCTTGATGGTCGGGGTCATGAGGGCAGTGCGATGTAAACGTTTTCGGCGACCTGATTATCGAAAACGTTTGTGACCTTCCGATGACGTGTGATGGGGGCATATCGGAGGGCCGGGTGCGCTATCGTGTGACGAAAGCGCGCGCGCTGCAGGGTGTCGATTGTAGCGGCGGAACCGGTTGTCGTGGGCGGGGCAGGTGGGAAGGTGCGGAGCGCGTGCCGCCTGCCGGCCTCGAGGGCCGACACGCGGCGCGCGCATGCCGAGGTTACAGCGCGACGAACAGCACGCCGTGCGGGTCCTGAAGCGCCGACGCGCTGCCGACGCTCGTCACGACCGGCGTCAGGTGGCCGGTCGTCGTATCGAGCTTCATCACCTGGCCCTGGCCGGCGCTGTACGCATCGCCCTGGCTGAACGGCGCATCGACGCGATAGGTCGTGTTGCTCGCGTCGGTGAACAGCATGAAGGTCTTGCCCTGCGCGCCCGGAGCCGGCACCCAGCGCGTATCGTCGACCGGATACACCGGGCCGTCCTTGTCGTTGAACAGCGTGAGCGTCAATACGCCGACGCTCTGGCTCGGGCCCGGATTGTGGATGAACACGAGCTTGCCGTCGGCCTGGCTGTCGAGCACGAGGTTGCCGGACGGATCGATCGCTTCGGAATCCGGATCCGTCAGGCTCAGCGTCACCGGCTGGTTGAAGGTCGGGTTCGCCGAGCCGCCGACCGACGGCGTCAGGTCGACGGCATGCGCATTGCCGGCCAGCACGGGCGCGACGTCGAACGTCGTGCCGTTCGCGTTCAGCGTGAGCTGGACGACCGTCGGTGCGGCGGCGCCGGGCGTCGTCGGGTTCGACGCGCTCACGTAGATCTTGCCGTTGAGCATCTGCATGTCGTCGAAGCCGCCGCCGTGCGCGGTCGGGTTGACGGTCGGCAAGTAGGTCTTCTGCGTGCCGGCATTCAGGTCGATGATCGTCAGTACCGGGTTGCCGTCCTCGTTCGACATCGCCCACAGCGCGTTCGTGTCCGCGCGCGCCATCAGGCCGTCGACGTGGCCCGGCACCGTGTAGGTCTTGAGCACGTTGCCGTTCAGGTCGTACTGCACGATGTCGTTGGTCAGCCCCGGCACCGAACCGTCCTTCACGTCGCCGGCCTTCTGGTAGCCGATGAAGATCGTGTTGTTGAACTGGACGATCGAGTCGGGCTTTTGCGTGGACGTCGGCGCTTTTGCGAATACCGACAGCGAGTAGCCGGAGGCGGTGGCGGTGTTCGGAACCGTGGCAGTGTTGGTCGGTGCGACGCCGGGAGTAGAAGTTGCGTCGTCTCCGCCACACGCGGCAAGAAAGACCGATGCTGACATTGCGATTAACAGGTGCTTTCTTAACATTATGTTTTCCTAACAAATAGACTCGTGCCTGACGAATCGGGTTGACTTATTACCGTCTGTTACCTTGGTGCAGGTCAGCCTAAGACCGATATATTTCGTTTCGGTGAAATGCTGCACATGCGTGCGTCCGTTGACTGGCGGGGCAGGCGGCGTTTATCACGATCTGGCTTAAGAATGGCTTAATTCAATGGATCGATCTGTTCCGCGCATCGAAAATCCGGTGAAAATTGCGGAATCGGACGGATTGATCGCGTGTGTCGGCATCAAGCGAAATCGAAGCCTTTCATTGTCCGGATGTAAGGCGAGCGGCGCGGAGCATGCGAACGATGCGGCGGCATCGGGACAGACGCTGCGCTGTGCCGCGTCGCGGTTCCGGGCGCGGATGACAAGTGATACGGGGCAGGTAGCATCGACGGGCAGACGCCGGGATCAATCGGCCCGACCATCGGCCCGACGATCCGGCGGGACGCGACAGGTTCAAATGACGAACGCCCGGGCGAGCAGTGGTAGAATCCCGTCCGCCCTTGCCGGGGTGATGAAATTGGTAAACATAGCGGACTTAAAAGTTTGAGTGCCCGGCCGGAAACGGTTGGTGCAGAACCCTTCAAATTCGGCGAAACCCCTGATGCGATGCATCGAGGCAACGCCGAGCCAAGCCTCGCGGCTCGCGCGAGGAAGGTGTAGAGACTAGACGGGGGGCGCCTAAGGCGCACGGGCTGCGGCCCGCGCGCGATGGCGAAGGCATAGTCCAGCGCACGAACGGCATTGTTCAGACGATGCCGACTTCGAAAGAAGCAGTGTGATGAAAATCCGCCGCCTTAACTGGCTTGCCGGTTCGAGTCCGGTCCCCGGCACCAGGATCGCTTTCATGACGTTCCAAAGACCCGCGAGAAATCAAGCGCTCGCGGGTTTTTTGTTTCCGCCGTATTCGATCGGGTGCGATTGCCATCCGGGGGGATGCGGGGTGCGGGCCTGGGCGGCGATCGTCGATCGAACCCGTCCGATCATTCCGCGCGATTCGTGACAAAACCCTGCTGCGCTGCCCAAAGCGCAATATCCTGCTTCTGGATGGCCGCGGCCATCAGTTCAGGGAAACGGTCGGGCGTACAAGCGAACGCGGGAATACCGAGCGCGGCAAAACTCGCCGCGTTCTGATGGTCGTACCCGGGCGCGCCGTTGTCGGCCAGCGCCAGCAGGCAGATGACGTTGACGCCGGCCGCCTTCAACGCCGCGGCACGCTGCAGCATCTCCTGCTGGTTGCCGCCTTCGTACAGATCGGTGATCAGCACGAGAATGCTCTGTTCGGGGCGGTCGATGACCTGCTGGCAATAGCCCAACGCACGGTTGATGTCGGTGCCGCCGCCAAGCTGGACGCCGAACAGCAGGTCGACCGGATCGCCCGCTTCATCGGTCAGATCGACGACATGGGTATCGAACACGATCATGCGGGTGCGGACGGCCCGCAGCGACGCCATCACGGCGGCAAACACCCCCGCGTAGACGACGGACGCGGCCATCGATCCGCTTTGGTCCACGCACAGCACGACATCACGCAAAGCCGAACGCTTGCGCGCATAGCCGACCAGCTTTTCCGCGATCACCGTCCGCTGTTCAGGCAGATAGCGTGACAGATTGGCGCGGATGGTGCGATGCCAGTCGATTTCATTCAGGCGCGGCCGGTGGTTGCGCTCCGCACGGTTGAGACTGCCGCGTATCGCGTGACGCATCGGCTCGGCGAGCCGCCGCTCGAGCTCGTCGACCACGCGGCGCACCACCCGGCGCGCGGTGTCGCGGGTCTTGGCCGGCATCACGCGCGACAGCGACATCAGGCTGGCGACGAGATGGACGTCCGGCTCGACCGCTTCGAGCAGTTCTGGCTCCAGCAGCATCTTGCGCAAGTTCAGCCGTTCGAGCGCGTCCTGCTGCATGACCTGCACGACGGATGTCGGAAAAAACTCGCGAATATCGCCAAGCCAACGCGCCACGTTGGGGTTGCTGGCGCCCAGGCCACCCGTACGTTCGCTGTCATACAGCGCGGCAAGCGCGTTGTCGGCGCGGACGAGTTCGGCGGGCAACGTCGCGCCGCAGCTTTCGTCGGCCTCGCTGCCCAGAACCAGGCGCCAGCGCTGCATGCGGTCGGTTTCGAGATCGGTGTTGACGCTCATGTCACTTCCCCAGGATGGCGGCGAGCACGGGCAGCACGCGAGCGGCACGTGCGTGGTCGAGTTCGGCTGCAGCGGCTGCCGCAGTGGCTGGCGCGTCGAGCCGTCGGACCTTGCGACCCATTTCGCGCCGCTCGGCAGCCTGGAAATCGGCGAACGCGCGGCGCAGCAGCGGTAAGCGCTCGATGAAGACGTCGTGCGCGAGGCCCGCGAGCCAAGCGTCGATGACACGCCACAGCGCATCGTGCTGCAGCAACAGCAGGCCGCTGCCGCGCAGCAGCCCGGTCAGCCAGCCGGTGGATTCGGCCGGCGGTATCGCGGTGGCGAGTGCCAGGCCGGCCTGGCGTGCGAGCTCGTCCGCGCCGATGCGCTGGCGGTCGAAGGCGAGGCGCAATGCAAAGCCGCGTACCGCGGGCGCCACGGCGGCGTCCGCGGTCAGGTCGATGAGGCAATCGAACCAGCTGTCGCGCAATGCCGCCGTGTCCAGCGTATCGAGTGCGCGCTGCACGCCATCCATGTGCTCCAGCATCGTGGCGGCAGCGGTTTCGTCGATATGGCTTGCAGCTGCCGCGAAACCGACGACGATGCGCTCGACCAGCCCTTCGATGATCGGGTGCAGGTCGGCGGCGGCCGTGCCTCGCACGTCGCCATACCGGGCCACACGCGCCAACGGCGGCAATGCGGTCATCAGGTGCGCAAGATCGGCCGCGACGGCCGCCTGCGTCTGCACGCAGGCAAGCAGCACATCGATGGCGACCGGTAGCCGCGCAAGCACGGCCTGGTCGAGCATCCCGGTCAGCCGGGGCAGCTCGGCGCCTGCGCGCGCACGCTCGCACAGGCGATGCGTTGCTGCATCCTCGATCGTGTTGCCGTAACGGCTGGCGGCAATCAGCGCGACGATCATCTCCGGCTGCCAGCGCAGTTCCCAGGTTTCGCGGAACGTGCCTGTGCGGTTGTTGTCCCGCAGCAGCGTGCCCCAGCCGACGTCGAGCAGATCGAGCCGATGCAGCAGCAAGCTGCGTTGCCGGCCGCCGTCTTCGCGCAGGTCGAGGTCGATCTGCCTGATTTCCGTCGTCGGCTTGAGGCGTACGCGCTTCTGACACGCTTCCAGGTCGCGTTGCAACGGGGCGGCAACGGCCGACGCGGGTACGCTGCCCAGCCGGTCGCCGACCTCGAGCTTGCGGCGGATCAATGCCAGCGGTTCGGCCTCGCCGCGGCAAAGCACGGCCATCATCGCGTCACGCTGCTCGGCCAGCCCCGGCAGCGGCAGGTTGCGCATCGCGGCGAGCGCGTCAGCCAGACGCACCGTTTCGATCACGCTGGCCGACGATGCGTCCAGCCCTTCCGCTCGCATCAGGCGCGCGCCCTCGGTCACCCAGCGCAATCCGGCGCGATCCGGGCTTTGCCACAGATGACGATACCAGCCGGGCGACTCGACGCCCGCACCGTATCCGCTGGCAAAGGCAAGGCGATCGTCGCTCCACGGCACCCAGGTCGCTTCGGTCCTGGTCTTGGGCAAACCCTTGAGGAGCGCCGTGTCGTCCTTGATCCTGGCAGCCTGCGTCAGCGCCGGCACGTGCCAGGCGCCGCAGACGACGGCGACGTTCTGGTAGCCGGCCTTCAGGGCTTCGCGCACGCGCGTGCGCATATGGGCCTCGCGTCGCGCTTCGCGCAACGATGGTGCAGGCGCATGTTCGCGCAACGCCGTCATCGCTTCCTCGATCGCGGCAAACAGCTCGCCGGCGTCGCGTCGCTGCTCGACTTCGATTTCCCACCACAGCTCGTGATCGTCATAGCCCGCCGCGCGCGACAGTTCGCCGACCGGATCCATGCGCCAGCCCGACGGCAGCGCGTCGTCCGGCGTCTCCGGCCCGGCGGCTTCCGTGGTCGCTTCCGCGGCATCGCCGTCGACGTCATCGACTTCAGTGGTCTCTTTCGCGAGCCCGACGTCGCCCGCATCGTTTGCCGATGCCGCTTCGGCGGCAGCCTGTTCGCGCGCGAGGGTTTCGGCGAAACCGTGCGCGACCGGCAGATCGATGAACCACAGCGGCACGTCGTGCGCCGTCGCATGACGAATCGCCTGCCATTCCGGCGAGAACTCCGCAAAAGGGTAGAACACGCCCAGCCGCGGTGCTTCGCCCGGGTAGACGAGCAGCGCGACCGGCGGCTGCATCGCGGCGTCGCCGGCCAGCGCGGCCACATCGTTCGCCTCGGGCGGCCCTTCCAGCAGCACGATATCGGGCTGCTGCGCCGCGAGCGCGGCCTTCAGCGCTCGTGCGCAGCCGGGGCCATGGTGGCGGATGCCGTAGTAGCGAACCGCCATCAGGCGACTTCCATGCAGGCGCGGTAAAAGTCTTTCCAACCGTCACGCTCTTTCGCGACCGTCTTCAGGTATTCCATCCAGACCAGCTTGTCCTGCACCGGATCCTTGACGATCGCGCCGGTCAGGCCGGCCGCGAGGTCGGCCGCGCGCAACACGCCGTCGCTGTAGTAGCCGGCAACCGCCATGCCGTGGCCGAGCACCGAAATCGCTTCCGCCGTCGACAGCGTGCCGCTCGGCGATTTGAGCTTCGTCTTGCCGTCTTCGGTCAGGCCGTTGCGCAATTCGCGGAACACGGCGACCACGCGGCGGACTTCTTCCAGCGCCGGCTTTTCGGCCGGCAACGCCAGCGCGCGGCCCAGCTCGTCCACGCGGCGGCTGACGATCGCGACTTCCTCGTCGAAGGTGTCGGGCGTCGGCAGGATCACGGTGTTGAATCGGCGCATCAGCGCCGACGACATCTCGTTGACGCCGCGGTCGCGGTTGTTGGCCGTTGCAATGACGTTGAAACCGCGTTGCGCCTGCACTTCGATGCCGAGCTCGGGCACGGGCAGCGTCTTTTCCGACAGCAGCGTGATCAGCGTGTCCTGCACCTCGCTTGGCACGCGTGTCATCTCTTCCAGCCGCGCGAGCTTGCCTTCGCGCATCGCGTTGAGCATCGGGCTCGGCACCAGCGCCTGCTCCGACGGGCCTTCCGACAGCAGGCGCGCGTAGTTCCAGCCGTAACGCAACGCGGTCTCGTCGGTGCCGGCCGTGCCCTGGATCAGCAGCGTGGAATCGCCGCTGATCGCTGCCGCCAGATGCTCCGACA
The DNA here is from genome assembly GCF_017104785.1 of Burkholderia sp. Ac-20353. NCBI lineage: Bacteria > Pseudomonadati > Pseudomonadota > Betaproteobacteria > Burkholderiales > Burkholderiaceae > Burkholderia > Burkholderia sp. Ac-20353. The sequence goes on from NZ_JAAGPL010000041.1 coordinate 17,289, forward strand.
CCCAGCTCTTCGCGGTGCCCGGCACGCCGTAGAGCAGCAGTGCGCGGTCGGTTGCCAGCGTGGCGACGGCAATCTCGATGAGGCGGCCGCTGCCGATGTATTTCGGCGTGATCTCGAAGCCGTTGTCGAGCTTGCCGCCCAGCAGGTAGGTCTTGACCGCCCACGGCGACAGCTTCCAGTTCGCGGGCCGCACACGCGTGTCGTGGCGCGCGAGTTCCGCCAGTTCTTCCGCATATTGCGTTTCGGCATGCTGGCGCAGCACGGTATTGAGGTTGGCGCTCACAGCGGCATCTCCTTGATCACGGTTTGTTTGGCTTGCACGAGCGTGACGATTTCACGCGCCAGCTCCAGCATTCGGGGTTGGCCGGCAAAGACGCTGCCGAGCCAGCCGGCATACAGTTCGATGACGGGCGACAGCACGGCGAGGTCGTAGCGCTGCATCAGGTCCTCCGGCGTGCGGCGCTGCCTGTCGTCGGCGAAGAACGTGCGCGCAAAGGTGCGGACGACCTCGGGCGGCCACGGCGCATCGAGGTGACGGGCGAGCATGGCCGCCATGTCGACATTGCCGAGCGCAAGCTGGCGGCACAGCTCGCCTTCGCGAACGGCGGGAAGCGAAGACTTCCATAGCGTGAGGATCAGTGCACTCAACTGCGCCGGCGGCTTGCTTCGACTCAGCGCGCAGCGCAGGAACGCTGCCGACCACGCGGAGTCACCCACCTCGCACGCGGCGGTGGCGCAGCCGGACAGCAGGGATTCGGCCCAGTCGCTGTCCGCCATCAACGGAATCAGCGCGTCCGCTTCAGCGCCCGCGGCATCGCTCCAGCGCGCGGGCGGCACCACCGACAGCAGCTGGCGCAGCCAAGATGCGCGTCTGCCTTCTCCGGGCGCTGTTGCATCGACGATGCCGTCGCGTGCCCAGTCCTTCGGCAGTTCGTCGGGGATATCGATGGTCAGCGCCGGCGCGGTGCGCTTGCCCAGGAAGGCGGCGACCCTGGCGACGGTGCCGCTCGCGGGCGTGGCCGCCTGCCATCGGACACACGCGTCGGCCCGCGCCGTCATGCGACGCATCAGGGCGGAGGCCGGAAGGCGGGCGAGCAGGCTTGCCGCCGCCGCGCGCACCGTTTGTGCGCGGTCGTCGAGCAGGCTCTCGAGCAGCGGCTCGTCGTCCATGCCCAGGTTTGCTGCCATCGCACTGACAAATTGCTGGCGGGCGTCGGCCTTTTCCTTCGGCAGGACGGTGGCCAGCCGTTCGCGCGCGCTCGCCGCATCGATGCCGCGCAGTGCGACGAGTGCGTCGGCGCGTGCGGCCGTGTCGCCTTCGTCCCAGGTACGCAGCAGGGCGGCTTCATCGAGGTCGCTCGGCGTGAATTTCGTCAGCCGCGCATCCCAGTCCGGGTTGTGCGACGCAAGCCAGCGCCCGCGTTCGCCGAGGGCGTCGCGCCAGCGTGTCAATGTCGCAGCTTTGCCGAGAACGAGCGGCAGCAGCGCGGGCGGCAGCCGGCAGCCAGCCTGCGCGACGCGCGGCGCCAGCCATTCGCCCAGCCCCGGTATCTCGTTGGCGATAGCGGCCGCGAGCACGGATGCGATCGCAGCGGGTGTTTCCGGCAAGGTTTCATCCGGCGCGGCCGCCGGCCGTGACGCTGTCCGCGGCAGGCGTCCGGCTTCGTGATGGACGGCAACGCTGCCGGCCTGCCATAACAGGCGCTGCTCCCTCGTGCCTTCCGGCAACAGCGCGTCGATCTCTGCCAGCGTCGGCGCATCGTGCGATACGTTGGCCGTGCCGACCAGCGCGGTGCGAATCAGCTCTTGCATCACGCGTCTCCTGCCAGGCCTTGATAGCGCCCGTCGATGTACAGGCCCAACGGCCGAAGCGCGCGTCCGTCCCACTCGACGGCGACCGGATGAGGACGCCCGCCGGTCACGGCCAGCCAGAGCCAATGGTCGCCGCCGTGCAGGGGCAGGCCATGTCCGGTCGAATCGACCGCGTGCCATGCGCTGCCCGTGTATGCGGGCACGATCGCGTCGAGTACGGTGGCAAGACGATCGTGCCAGGGGTTGGCCGCCAGCGCATTGGCCGCTTCGTCGAGCAAACTGGCGTAATCATCCGCACGCGGAAACGCGGCAGGCAACGGCAATGCGGTCGCGGCACCCTTGAGCATTGCGCGCCGCGATCCGGTGCACGGCCAGAACGCCAGTTCGCCGTCGAACGCGGTGCCTGGCGGCCAGATGGCGGAAAAGGGCTGATTGCCCGCGGCGAACTGCAACAGCAACGCAGGCCGGCCACTGGCCTCGCCGACGAGCCACGTGCGTTGCACCCGCACGCGCTCGTCCGTGTCGGCGACCTGTCCGATCACGTGCCAGCGATCGCGCAAGCCTTCGCCGTGTGCGAGCACGTCTTCTTCACGCACGCTGAAGCCGATCAGCTGGCGCAACTGCTGTTGCAGATCCGGCGAGAGCACGTCGATCCGCTCGTATGCGCGCACCGCGAGCGCGAGGCGGCCAAGCTCGGCCAGCAGACGCTCGGGCCAGTCTTCGCGGCTTCCCGGAATATCGGCCAATGCGCGTACCCGCGCGGCCAGGCCCGGTGCCTGCGCGTCCACGAGGCGTGCCGCCATCTGTTCCCAGAAGGCCGGCCCCTGCGCCGGCAAGCGCGCGAGGCCATTGCGCACGAGGTCCTCCAGCCAGACCTGCAGCCCGGCCATCCCGTCGCGCACCCGGTTCTCGCGCTTTTCGGCGCGCTTGTGCTGCGCCGCTTCGTCCACCGGCGCGTCGGCCTTGGCCACCGCGCGCGCCTCCTTGCGGGCCGCATTGTCCGCGCGCTTGTCGAGCCAGTCGCTGACCCATTCGGGCTCGTCGGCGTCGGCCACGGCAGCGGGCTGGCTGGCGGCCAGGATCAGCAGGCCGAGCGCATGCTTGCACGGGAACTTGAAGCTCGGACAGGAGCACTTGCTCGCGAAATCGCTGAAGTCCACGCGCACCTGATAGGGATTCTTGCCGCTGCCCTGGCATTCGCCCCAGACCGCACGCGCGTTGCGCCCGAGCATCGGCCATTGCTTCGGTTGCGCCAGCTTCCTGCCATTCGCGGCCGAGCCGCTGTCCGGCGCCAGCGCCAGGACTTGTTGTTCGGTTAGCTGCATATCCATGTGTCGGCGTCCGACCAGGGCTGAGCTGAAAGCGCGGCGAGAGGCGGCCTGCATTGTCTCCCGGCGAGATCCGGCGTGATTCGGCGAATCCCTTTCAACGCATGACTCTGATCAGGTGTGATCGTTTCGGCGATTCTGCCACGGCGTCGAGGTTCTGCTCATCCATCGGTGTTCCCGCCGGGCCAATGTTCAGATGATACCGGGACGACGGTGCTGGAGGCGCGTGCGCGTGAACCGACGGAATCGCGCGTTGCGGTTCGCGAACGACCGTGCTAAATTTTTCGCCGGCGTTTGTCGATCGTCGACATGAGTTGTTCGCCAGCATTTGAAGCCGATCGCGAAAAGCTGGCCGTCGCAGTGGTGCCTCGCCGCGAACGACCTCGCGATCCAGGTGCACGGCGGCTACGGCTATACGCGCGACTACGCGGTCGAGCGCCTTTATCGGGACAACCGCCTGAATCCGATCCACGAAGGCACGCACGGGATCCAGGCGTTCGGCCATCTCGTCGTCGCGTGGCTATGGCTCGACGTGACGCTCTCGTCGGGTTCGTGAATGCGCTGCCGAATGCGCTACTGAAATCGGGCAGCGGCAGGATTCCGTTGCACCAGTTGCACGAACAGGAAGCGGCTCGTGATGCCGCACAAGGAGAAACGAACTGATGAAAGCCTTGTTATGTACCGCTTTCGGTCCGATCGACCAATTGCGGATCGAGGACGTCGCCGTCCCGGAGCCGGCCGCGGGCCAGGTGCGGATCCGCGTGAAGGCGGCCTCGCTCAATTTTCCCGATGCGCTGATCGTCCAGGGCCTGTACCAGATGAAACCGGCGCTGCCGTTTTCGCCGGGCGCGGAATTCGCGGGCGTGATCGACGCGGTCGGCGACGGCGTGACGGGATGGCAGCCCGGCGATGCCGTGATCGCATCGACCGGACACGGCGGGTTCGCCGAGCAGTGTGTCGCCGACGCGCGCCAGATCGCTGCGCTGCCGCCTGACATGGCGTTCGACGAGGGCGCCGCGTTCGTGCTCACCTATGGCACGTCGCTGCACGGGTTGCAGCAGCGTGCGCGCCTGCAAGCGGGCGAGACGCTACTCGTGCTGGGCGCGGCGGGAGGCGTCGGGCTCGCGGCGATCGAGATCGCGAAGGCGCTCGGCGCGCGCGTGATCGCGGCGGCGTCGAGCGGCGACAAGCTCGCGCTCTGTCGCGCCGCGGGCGCGGACGAGACGATCGACTATGCGACTGAAGACTTGCGGCGCCGCGTCGACGAACTGACCGGCGGACGTGGCGCCGATGTGGTCTACGACCCGGTCGGCGGCGCGTACACCGAGACGGCGCTGCGCGCGACCGCATGGCGCGGCCGCTATCTCGTGGTCGGGTTCGCCGCCGGCGAGATTCCGAAGATTGCACTGAACCTCGCGCTGCTGAAGGAGCGCGACATCCTCGGCGTGTTCTGGGGCGACGCGGTGCGCCGCGATCCGGCGCAGCATGCGGCCAACCTGCGCCTGCTCGCGCAATGGTTCGCGGCCGGCAAGGTGCGCCCCGTGATTACCGAGCGCGTGCCGCTCGCCGGCGCGGCGGACGCGATCGCCCGGATCGCGAACCGGCAGGTCAAGGGCAAGGTGGTGGTGCTGCCGGACGCGTGATGTCGGCGGGATCCCGAAAACCGCGAGCCGGCGACGTCTCGCGGTTTTTGTTTTTTGTCGCGCAGCCTCCGACGCCTATCCGGCGCATCTCCCGCCAGTCATCCGGCCCTTCATCCGACCACACCGCCGACCCCATCGGGTATTTCATAAGACATACAGTTCGTACACACCTTGGCTGTTTGCCTAAACTGTACTCTTGCGGGCACGATGAATGTGTGCGCTCGCGGGCGACTGTTCTGCTTTTACTCTTCCATCATCTAAAGCACAGCGCCGCAGGTCCCGGGAGATCGGGCTTGCGGATGCATCTTCACGAGAGCCCACCATGATGGAACAGGCAAAACCGAACGGCAGGATCGCGACGCATCGACAGCCGGCCGCGGCAGGGAGCGCGCGATGAAACTCTACGAAAAGCTTGCGGACGACATCGAGCGCCTGGTCCGCCAGGGCGTGTACCGGCACGGCGACCGGATTCCATCGGTGCGGCAGGCGAGCCAGCAGCATCGGCTCAGCATCACGACGGTCCTGCACGCGTACCTGCTGCTCGAAAGCCGCGGCCTGCTCGAAAGCCGGCCGCAGTCGGGCTACTTCGTCAACCTGCGTCGCGACGACGGCAACGGACAGGTGCGCGACCTGCGCCCGTCGAAACCGATCGCGATTTCGTCATCGGTCGACGTGAGCCGCCTCGTGCTGTCGACGCTGCGCTCGATCGGCGTCGACGACGCGGTGCCGCTCGGCTCGCCGTATCCGGACCCGAGCCTGTTTCCGTTCGAGAAGCTGAACCGCTATGCGTACGCGGCCGGCCGCGACAAGTCGCTGTGGGGCGTGACGGAAGGGCTGCCGCCCGGCCATCCACGGCTCGTGCGCCAGATCGCGCGCCGCTACCTGGAAAACGGCATGTCGGTCGATCCGAACGAGATCATCATCACGGTCGGCGCGACGGAGGCGATCAACCTGTGCCTGCAGGCGGTCGCGAAACCCGGCGACGTGATTGCCGTCGAGTCGCCGACCTTCTACGCGATGCTGCACGCGATCGAGCGTCTCGGGATGAAGGCGATCGAGGTGTCGACGCATCCGGAGTACGGGATCGACATCGCGGCGCTCGCGGCGATCGCGAAGTCGCAGCCGATCGCCGCGTGCATGGTGATGCCGAACTTCCAGAACCCGCTCGGCTTCCAGATGCCGGACGAGCGCAAGCGCGAGCTGGTCGAGTTCGCAGCGAAGGCCGAGCTGCCGATCATCGAGAATGGCGTGTACAACGAACTGTATTTCGGCGATACGCATCCGAGCACGCTGAAATCCTATGACAGGAAGGGGCTCGTGCTGCATTGCTCGTCGTTCTCGAAGAGCCTGACCGCCGCGTACCGGATCGGCTGGGCGTTGCCGGGCCGCTACCGCGACCAGGTCGAGAAGCTGAAATTCCTGAACACGCTGGCGACGCCGTCGCTGCCGCAGCTCGCGATCGCCGAGTATCTCGAACGCGACGGCTACGAGCATCATCTGCGCCGGATCCGCAAGGCGTATGCGCAGCAGGCGAACCTGATGCGCGCGATCGTGTCGCGGTTCTTTCCCGAGGGCACGCGCATTTCGAGCCCGGCCGGCGGCTACGTGCTGTGGATCGAACTGCCGGCGAAGGTCGACGCGATGCGGCTGTATCAGCTCGCGCTCGAGCAGGGGATCACGATCGGGCCCGGCTACATGTTCTCGATTTCCGACAGCTACCGGAATTTCATCCGGCTGAACTACAGCAGCCCGTGGTCGAGCCAGATCGAGCAGGCGGTGATCACCGTCGGCAAGCTCGCGGCGATCTGCGCGCGCTGAACGGTGGAAAGCGATGCGCGTCACGGCGCGCATCGCACGTCGCACCACACCCAGCGGCGTCGCTCAACCGCCGGTGACGGGCGGGAAGAACGCGATCTCGCTGTCCTCGTGCACGACGAACGTGCCGTTCACCATCTCGTGGTTGACGGCGACGCGCACCGGGCGATCCCGGTGCAGCGCTTCGGCGGTTTGCTCGTCGCGCGTGGCGAGCGAGTCGCGCAACGCGTCGACGGTGAGTTCGGCCGCATCGATCTCGACGGTTTCTTCGTCGATGCGGAGTTGTTCGCGAATGCTCGCAAAGTACTTGATCGTCAGTCTCATGGTGGCTCGTTGCCTGAAGGAAAAAGGCGGAAAGAAAGGCGGCGGGCGTATCAGCCCCACCGTCGCATCGCCTGGTCGTCGCGCGCCTTGGCCTCGACCCATTCGGCCGTGCCGTCGTGCCGGATTTCCTTTTTCCAGAACGGCGCGTGGGTCTTCAGGAAGTCCATCAGGAACTCGCACGCGTCGAACGCCGACGCGCGATGCGGCGCGGCGACGACCACCAGCACGACCGGCTCGCCGAGTGCGATCCGGCCGATCCGGTGAACGATCCTGACCGCTTCGAGCGTCCAGCGCGCGGACGCTTCCTCGACGATGCTCCACAGCGACCGCTCGGTCATGCCCGGATAGTGCTCGATTTCGAGCGCGACGATGTCGTCGAAATCGCCGGTCTGGCGCACGACGCCGAGGAAATTCACGACCGCGCCGACGCGCGGGTTGCGCGCGATCGGCATGATCTCCGCGTCGACGTCGATCGACGCGTACTGGACACGCACCTCGAAGCCGGCGGCGATTGCCGGCGGCGCATGAACGGGCCGCAGCGCGCTGTCGTCGCCGCAGCGGTGATCGGCATGTGCGGGGTCGTCCGGTACGGCGGGCGAATCGATCGATGACGTCATGATTGTTCTCCAGAGGGCGGCGCTTCCTGCGTCGTTCGGCATCCTTCGATAGCGTGTCAGCCGCCGACGAGCGACATGCGCACGGTCGGATACGCTTTCCCCGGCCGCCGCGCGGGCCGGGCCGCGCGCAACGCCGAGTAGCGGTCGTCGCGGCGCAGCCAGCGGTCGCGGATCGCGGCGCTCAACGGTTCGAGCGGCACGGTGTTGGCGAGCCACGGCCTCAGGTCGGTGCCGTGCGTCGCGAACAGACAGGTATAGAGCTGGCCGTCGGCGGACACGCGGGCGCGCGTGCACGTGCCGCAGAACGGATGGGACACGCTGGCGATGAAACCGACTTCGCCGGCGCCGTCAGCGTGGCGATGGCGGATCGCGGTGCCCGCGTGCAGCTCGGCATCGTCAATCGGCAGCAGCGGATACGCGGCGGCGATCGTGTCGCGCATCTGCGCGGCCGTCACCACCTTGTCGGCCGACCACGACTGCGCGCCGCCGACGTCCATGTATTCGATGAAGCGCAACGCGACGCCCGTGTGCCGGAATGCACGCACGAGCGGCAGCAGCTGGCTGTCGTTGACGCCGCGCTCGATCACCGCATTGACCTTGACGGGTGCGAGCCCGGCCGCCTGCGCGGCGTCGATGCCGGCCAGCACGCGGGACACGGGGACGTCGACGTCGCTGATCCGGCGGAATACCGCGTCGTCGATCGCGTCGAGGCTCACCGTCACGCGGGCGAGGCCCGCGTCGCGCAGCGTGCGCGCTTTCGCGGCAAGCAGCGAGCCGTTCGTCGTCAGCGCGATTTCGACCGGCTTGCCGCTCACGGTCGTCAGCGACGCAAGCGATTCGATCAGCGCTTCGAGCCCGCGCCGCAACAGCGGTTCGCCGCCGGTGATGCGGATCTTCTCGACGCCGAGCGCGACGAACGCGCGCGCGATTTTGCTCAGTTCATCGAACGAAAGGCGTTCGGATGGCGGCATGAACGCGTGATCGCTGTCGAAGCTGTCGCGCGGCATGCAGTACGTGCAGCGGAAATTGCAGCGATCGATCACGGACAGCCGCAGATCGCGCAGCGGACGCTCGAGCATGTCGGCGATGCCGGGTAGGGCGACTGCCGCCGCGCCGCGGTTCGATGCGGAGTCGGTCGGCGTGACGAAATCGATGACGTTCACGATCGTTCCGTTGGCCTGCGCAGGTTGAGAAAGGCGGAGCGCCCGACGGTGCGCGTGTCGTGCGGACAGGACGCGCGCAGGCCGAGGCAGGCTCCTTGCCGGAGGATAGATCGCCGGGTGCTCGAAGCAGAGGCACAATCCCGGCCGATTTGCAGGAATACAGTTGGTTGGCGGCACGCGGTGCGCACACCGCGAAAACCGTGCAATGCAGCGGCCGGGATGGCGCCGCGTTGCAGCATGGCCACGCGTGCCGCTGTCGTCACGCGAGCCATCGCGCGAAATCGTAGTACGGCAGCGCGTCGCCGCGCGCAATTGCGCGGCCTGCGGGCAGCCGGACGAGACCGCTCGCGTCCGCGAGCGACTGCAGCGTTCCGGCGCCTTGCTGCCGCAGCGTATCGAGCACGGGCTGCCCGTTCGCTGCGACGCGGCAACGCACCCGCAAGAAGCGGTCGCGTGCGTCGTCCGGCTCGATGTCGGCGTTGAACGGCAGCGATGGCGCGATCGGCAGGCGTTCGTCGCGCCGCTGCAGGCAGCGGATCAGTGGCGTCACGAACAGCGCGAACGTCGTTAGCGCGGCGCCCGGGTTGCCGGGCAGCAGCACGACCGGCTTGCCGTCGAGCCGTGCGAGCGCGACCGGCTTGCCGGGTTTCATGCGGACGCCGGACAGCACGAACGACGCGCCGATCTCGGTCAGCACGGGGCGCAGGAGATCCTTGTCGCCGACGGACGCGCCGCCGACGCAGACGAGCAGGTCGCAGTGCGCGATCAGGTCGCGCAGCGCGTGGTCGACTGCGTGCCGCGTATCGCGCGCATGCGCGGCCCGCGCGACGACGGCGCCGGTGCCCGCGACGAGCGCGGCCAGCATCGGCGCGTTGCTGTTGTAGATCTGCTGCGGCATCCGCAGCTCGCCGCACGCGACGAGCTCGTCGCCGGTCGTCAGGATGCCGACACGCAGCGCGGCATGCACGTCGACCCGGGCGATGCCTTGCGCGGCCGCGATGCCGACGTGCGCGGCGTGCAGGCGGGTGCCCGCCGCCATCATCACGTCACCCGCGCGCAGTTCCTCGCCGCGCCGGCGGATGTGCGTGCCGGCGCGCGTGCTCGCGTCGAAGCTCACGTACCCGTCCTGCTCCCGTGCGTTCTCCTGCATGATCACCGTATCCGCGCCCGGCGGGATCAGGCTGCCGGTGAACAGGCGCGCGGCGCAGCGCGGATCGAGCGGCAGCGGCACGTCGCCCGCGTAGCAGCGCTGCGTGACGCGCAACGGCTCGCCGCTCGCGAGGTCGGCGTGGCGTACCGCATAGCCGTCCATCGCGCTCTGGTCGGCCGGCGGCTGGTCGAGCACGGCGGTCAACGGTGCGGCGAGGATGCGGCCCGCCGCATCGGCGATCGGGATGGACGTGCAGACGAATGGTTGCGCGAACGCGTGCGCGAAGTGCTGCTGTGCGGTGTCGAAATCGATGGAGCGCATCATTGCCGGTTACCCGTCCACGGTTGCAGGGGCGTCGACACCGTCGACGTATTCGACGAAACCGCTGCCGCGGCAAAAGCCGAGCAGGCGGATGCCGGCTTCGCGCGCGACGTCGATCGCAAGCGATGTCGGCGCGGAGATCGTCGCGATCATCGGGATATCGACGCGCGCGGCCTTGCGAACCAGTTCGTAGCTCGCGCGGCTCGACAGGAACACGAAGCCCGTGCGCGTATCCGTTCCGGCGCGCGCGAGCCGGCCGATCAGCTTGTCGAGCGCGTTGTGCCGGCCGACGTCCTCGAAGACTTCGACGACCGTGCCGTCACGGTCGCACCATGCAGCTGCGTGAATGCCGCCCGTGTCGCGCATCAGCGCCTGATGCGCGGGCAGTGCACGCGCGGCGCGCGCGACTGCTTCCGCGCCGATCCCGGCCGCCGCGCCGGCATTCCGGATGCGCGCGGGATGCAGGTCGAGCTGCGCGATGCTTTCGATCCCGCACACGCCGCAGCCGGTGCGGCCGGCGAGTGCGCGGCGGCGGCCCTTCAGCGCGACGAACGCGCGCTGCGATACGGTGAGGTGCACCACCGCGCCGTCGGTCGCGCCGTTGGTTGCGCCGATTGCCGCGCTGTTTAGCGTGTACTCGCTTTCGATATCGTAGATGTCCGACGCACGTTCGACGATGCCTTCGCTGAGCGCGAAGCCGACGCCGAATTCGTCGAGATCGATCGGCGTCGCCATCATCACCGCATGCGAGATGTCGTTGAACACGAGCGCGACCGGGCATTCGTCGACGACGCGGTCAACGACCCGTTCGAGCCCGTCCGGACGATGGCGCGTAACGTCGCGCGCAACGCTGCCGGTCGGCTCGGTCAGCATGGGGCGTGGCTGCATGAGTGTCCTCGCGATGATGCCGGCGTGCATCGCCGCAGCAGATGCCTGAGCAGATGCGCGACGCCGGCGAATGACGGGGGCGGCGGCGAGCGCCGATGACCTGCGCCGGTTGCCGCGAACCCGAACCAGGCAACAGCGTACGGGCGATCGGACGCGATGTGCGTGCACAGCACGGCGACCGGAAAAGCAGTACAGCTGACGGCCTCGGCGGCCCCACGCACGGTTTCGATGTACACATCGAACGGGGCGCCACGAGCACAGTTCGCGGGTGCCAGCGTTTGATTGCGAGCGACGTTCGAATCGCGCTATCGTCGATCACGCTTCGATGCCGGATGCGATGCACGCGCGTGTCGACGGGGCCGCACCACGCGGCTGCCGGACCATCGCGGGATGGTCCGCATCGGACGCACGTCTCCACTATCACGGGCACATATCGGTCATGGAAATCTTCGACGCCTTTCACCTGGCGCGATTGCAGTTCGCGTTCACGGTGTCCTTTCATATCGTGTTCCCCGCGATCAGCATCGGCATGGCGAGCTTTCTCGCGGTGCTCGAGTGGCGCTGGCTGGCCACGGGCGACGCCGCCTACAAATCGATGTTCCAGTTCTGGTCGAAGATCTTCGCGGTCGGCTTCGGCATGGGCGTCGTCTCCGGCGTCGTGATGGCCTACGAGTTCGGCACCAACTGGAGCGGGTTTTCCCGCATCGCCGGCAACATCACCGGGCCGTTGCTGACGTATGAAGTATTGACGGCGTTCTTCCTCGAGGCCGGCTTCCTCGGCGTGATGCTGTTCGGCTGGAACCGCGTGAGCCCGCGCGCACACTTCTTCGCGACGCTGATGGTAGCGGTCGGCACGCTGATCTCGACGTTCTGGATTCTCGCGTCGAACAGCTTCATGCAGACGCCACAGGGCTTCGCGATCCAGAACGGCATCGTTGTCCCGGTCGACTGGTTCAAGGTGATCTTCAATCCGTCGTTTCCGTACCGGCTCGTGCATATGACCATTGCCGCGTTCATCGTCGCGGGCTTCATCGTTGCCGCGTGCGGCGCATGGCATCTGCTGAAGGGCCGCCGCGACGAGCCCGTCAAGCGCACGTTCTCGATGGCGCTGTGGATGCTGCTGCTGCTCGCGCCGGTGCAGATCGTCGTCGGTGACGCACACGGCCTCAACACGCGCGAATACCAGCCAGTGAAGATCGCGGCGATCGAAGGGCTGTGGGAAACCGAGAAGGGCGGCACCGCGCTGAACCTGTTCGGCCTGCCCGACATGAAGGCGGAAGTTACGCGCTACGCGGTGCAGGTGCCGCACCTCGGCAGCCTGATCCTCACGCACAGCTGGAACGGCGAGATCCGCGGGTTGAAGGAATTCCCGCCGCAGGACCGCCCGAACTCGTCGATCATCTTCTGGACGTTCCGGATCATGGCCGGCCTCGGGATGCTGATGCTGCTCACCGCGCTGCTCGGCCTGCTGCTGCGAAAGGGAGGCCGACTCTATGAAACGCGCTGGTTCCAGTGGTTCGTGCTGTGCATGGGGCCGTCGGGCATCGTCGCGCTGCTCGCCGGCTGGATCACGACCGAGGTCGGCCGGCAGCCGTGGACGGTCTATGGCGTGCTGCGGACCGTGGATTCGGTCGCGCCGCTCGATGCGCAGCAGGTCGGCGTGTCGCTGCTGATCTTCGTCGTGGTGTATTTCCTCGTATTCGGAACGGGTGTCTATTACATGTTGAAACTGATGAACCACGGGCCGGCCGCGAACGCCGGGTACATCGAACTGCACCGGCATCCGGGGCTGCGCAAGAGCGCACTGTCCACGCCGCTGGACGTTACCGAAGCGGAGTAAGCCATGCACATCGATCTTCCTGTCGTATGGGCCGCGATCATCGCGCTCGGCGTGTTCATCTACGTGGTGCTGGACGGCTTCGATCTCGGCATCGGCCTGCTGTTTCCGTTCTTCGACGCGAAAGCCGAGCGGGAAGTGATGCTCAATACCGTCGCGCCGGTCTGGGACGGCAACGAAACGTTTCTCGTGCTCGGCGGCGCGGGGCTGTACGGCGCGTTCCCGGTTGTGTACTCGACGCTGCTGCCGGCGAATTATCTGCCGCTGATTCTGATGGTCGTCGGGCTGATCTTCCGCGGCGCTGCATTCGAGTTGCGCGCGAAGGCCACCCGCACCCAGCACATGTGGGACCTTGCGTTCATCGGCGGCTCCGCGCTCGCGGCGTTCTGCCAGGGCGTCGTGCTCGGCTCGCTGCTGCAGGGCATCAAGATTGCCGACGGCCGGTTCGTCGGCGGCCCGTTCGACTGGCTGTCGCCGTTCAGCCTGTTCTGCGGGATCGGCGTGGTCGCGACCTATGCGACGCTCGGCTGCGGCTGGCTGATCCTGAAGGTCGACGGCGAACTGCAGCGCAAGATGCGCCTGCTGATGAAGCCGCTGACGGGTGTGCTGCTCGGCGTGATGGGCGTCGTCAGCCTGTGGACCGTGATCGGCCTGCCGGCCGTCGCGCATCGCTGGTTCGGCAGCGGCGACCTGGGGTGGTTCCTGCCGGTGCCGGTGCTGGTGCTTGCATGCGTGTGGGGCATCTTCCACACCGTGCGGCGCCAGCATGAAGCGACGCCGTTCCTGCTGACGCTCGCGATCTGCTTCCTCGGCTACACGGGCCTCATCATCAGCATCTGGCCGAACATCGTGCCGCCGTCGCTGACGATCTGGGATGCGTCGTCGAGCCATTCGAGCCAGCTCTTTGCGTTGGTCGGCACGGTGATCGTGCTGCCGATCATCCTCGTCTACAACGCGCTGCAATACCGCGTGTTTCGCGGCAAGGTGCGGGAAGGAGAGGGCTACCACCACTGACGCCGGCGGGCGCAGGCATCGTGGCGGGACCCGTGCCGAAGCGGCCGGGTCCTGCCGCACCATCAATCCGGCCCCGCGATGCGGGGCCGGTTTCGTTACGCAAGGGCAATGCGGCCGCGCCGCGTCCCGCTGAGACAGATCATGATCGTCAGACCGAAACAAAACTGGTTGCAGATGCTGTTCGTGTGGAACGGCTCGGTGTTGCAATCGATCATTCCGCAGCTGGTTTTCATGGCGATCGTCAGCACGACTGCGGTCTTCACGAACGGCCGGATCTTCGGAGAGAAGATTCCGCTCAACACCGCACCGTTCACGCTGTTCGGGCTCGCGCTGGCGATCTTCCTCGCGTTCCGCAACAACGCGAGCTTCGAGCGCTTCAAGGAGGCGCGGCACCTGTGGGGGGATGTGCTGATCGCGTCGCGCGCGTTGACGTCGCAGATGCGGCACTATCTGCCCGAGCACGTCGATGACGCCGTGCGCAACCAGACGACCGATCTGCTGATCGCATTCGTCTACGCATTGAAGCATCAGTTGCGCCACACCGATCCGTCCGAGGACCTGACGCGCATCCTCGGGCGCGCGCGCACCGACGCGCTCGCCCGCAAATGCTACAAGCCGGTCGCACTGCTCGACGAGGTTCGCGGCAGTCTGACGCGAATGCTGGCGGGCGCGCCGGATGCCGGCACGACGCGCTGGATGTTCGACGAGCAGCTCAACCGGCTCGGCAACGCGGTCGGCGGCTGCGAGCGGATCGCATCGACGCCGATCCCGTTCGCGTACAGCGTGCTGCTGCATCGCACCGTCTATGCGTACTGCGTGATGTTGCCGTTCGGGTTGGTCGATTCGACCGAGTTCTTCACGCCGCTGATCTGCGTGTTCATCTCGTATACGCTGATCGCACTCGAGGCGATCGCGAACGAAGTCGCCGAACCGTTCGGCCTCGCGCCGAATGCGCTGGCGCTCGACGCGATCACGCGGACGATCGAGCGCTCGGTGCTCGAACTGTGTGGCAATGAGCTTCCGAAGGAGGTCGCTCCGAGCGACACCTACCAGTTGACCTGACTATACGAAGATCAATTCAACGCCATTGCTGGCCGGGTCGTTGAAAACGCGCGCATGCCATAATTCGCCGATTCCTGAGCTACCGAACGCATCGTGTCCTACGCGAAATGATTTTGATCAGATCACTTGCCGCCGCCTGCCTGTTGCTGGCTGGATGTATTGCTACAGCGCACGCCGAGACGTACCCGCCAGAAGTATCGAGAAACATCGACAAACTCCAGTCCAAATGTGCCCGCAAGTCCAGCGATCCCAAGGCGCCAGCCTGCATCGAATACAAGGCCACGTTAGCCCGCACCATTCCACCCGCCGTCCAGGCACTGATGCATCAGGAAGAAGCGGTCGATGACAAATGCCGGAACGGCCCGTCACCGGGACTATTGCCTGACGGGCAATATGCTCCGGGAAGCGCCTGCGCACAACGCGAACAGCTGATGAAGACCATTCATCAGCACGGCTGGTGCTGGGGTCATACGGACATGGATAGCTACCATCCGGGTTGGGTGATCTGTCATCCCGGTGAATGGCAGTAAGGCCGCCCCAATAGCGGGACAAGGTGCCGCAAGGCTGCGGAGGCGGATTGCTGGTCCAGTCCGAGAGGCCCGATGACCAGCAACGTGCCGCTCGGAACCCGGTCCAAGCCGGACGACCGCAATCCTGACTCGCCCAGGTCGATGCTGCTGGCCCAGCCGTTGCCGGCGTGCGCGTTCCCCCGCCCTGAGAAACGCGGGGGCCACGGGGCAATGGCAGCGACCGTCGACTATGGAACGACTGTTACAGCCACAATGTTTTGACGGCACGGCGACACGCGGACGGGTTGAATCCGCAGGCGAACACCGACAGTCCGCCCAGCGTTCCCCCGGTGATCCCCGATGAACAAAAAAATGACGCGTCAGACGACGCGCCATTCTCATATCAGCGGCTCGCGGCATGCTCCCCTGTCGTGCCAGTCGCCTGGCGGTGCCACGATCTCGGGTCAAACGGACGTGAACGGCTTCACGCAGTGGCACGACTTCGCCGAGCCGGCTTCGATTATGTTTCAAGGCACGGGGGGAACCGAAACGTGAGCGACACGAAGTGGTCGATCGGAGGAACGGCGCAGGGAGAGGGCGAGACGAGTAGGGTGTACCTCAATTCGTTCGACCGCCTACGCCGATCATGAGCTCGCGCACGCCGAACAAAACGCATGGTTGGCTACCTCAATGGATTGAAGACAACTGGGTGGGAGAATACAAGCGCGGTATCGGCAACGTTCGGATCCCCGACGTGGTAATCGTCAAGGATCCCGCTAAGGAGCCGACGCAGGATAACCTCGATGCGGTGGTCGAGATGAAGTTCAAGGGCGACTCGTATTCGACGCGGCACCAGAAGCAGGACGAAGACATCGCCGGCCCCCACGCGTCTGCTGTCCTGTTGACGCCGGCGGATTGTGGGTGTCCCGACGACGATGAGAGGAAGCAGGCCGAGACCGGCGAGGTCCCGGTGTTCGGGCCGGCTCCTCGCGACGCTTCAGATGGCGCGTCGAAGGCCGCGCCTTGGAGTCCTTTTGACGAGCTCGATCCCGCTACAACGCGTTCGCGAAGTGTCTTCGGCCCGCGGCCGCCCGCTGGTATCGCGCCGTCTGCATCACCTGCCCTGATTCCGGTACTCTGATGACCATGGACGAACAAGCATTGATCGAGTGGGCGAAGAAAGCCCAGACTGACGCCCTGTTGAAAGGGGGCATGCTACTTCCCAAGCAACGTCACGACTACATCGGCGCTGCGATGGTCGTGCGCGCGGCACTTTTCTTTCCTAATGCGTATCAAGAAAGCGTGCAGGATGAGATTGCGAAGTGCTTCGCAGCGTATTCGGCCTATGCTGGTTCGCGCCTTCGCTGGTTGACGCAAGACGGTCGAAAGCCCGTGCAGCTGAAGGACGGACAGGTCGATCCGAATGTGTTTCGGCCGCGGGGTGACGCGGGGGTCACGGCTTATCTCTCGTCCGGCGAGAAAGCAGAGGATGCTGGACTGTGGGAGTTCCGCGTTTTCGGGATTTTTGACTATGAAGAAACGATGCCGGAAGGCGGCGCCAGCACGCTGACTTTCTCGGTTCCCGTCCCGTTTTTGGTCGCCTATCCGCAGGCGTTTCAGCAGTTGTTCGTCGACTTCGCGAAGCGGCTGAACGTCTACAACGGTTATGCAGGTTTCGCGGTGAATTTGAGCCTGCCGGAAGCTGAAGCCAACACCCCGACAGAGTACTGGTTGGCGAGACGTTACATCGCGCTCGATGTGGGGAATCCGCTGTTGAACGCAACGCACCTGAGATCCAAAATCAAAACGGTTTCGTGGCTCACCTGCTTGAACAAGGCATTGTTGGAGCAGGTCGGAGGGATCTCCGCGTTGCGAAACGAGCTACCGCCTGATCGGTTCGCGCTATACGACGTGAATGGTGGGGTTGTGATTCAGGCCGGTCCGGAGCCGGAGTCCGGGGCCTCTGCCGACGAAGCGGGCAAGGGGCCGTCAGTGGCACCGGCGAATTATGTCGTTCTCAACAACGCGCTGAAGGCCGTTCGAGCCGAGACCGTTTGGCGCCTTCAACGAGGCTTGATGGGGTCTACTGCGCCGTATTTTGATACGACGGCCGAAAGCGATGCCTGGCTGCGGCGATTCGACGTGAACGACAGCGAGCTGCTTGACTACAAGGCGAAGCTACTGAAGCTGCCGCGTTTATCAACAGCGACCGTGTTGCACGATCGTCTTTGATGCATCGCGCAATGCAGTAGGTAACAGTGCGCAGGACCGCTTAGACGCGTAGAGGTATCAACAAAACTCCGTGCCGTCGTCGGCAGCGCCCCGAGTAGCTCGGTCCGGTCGACGAGCTTGCTCGCGATCAGGTGCCGCACTTGCCCCTCGACCAGCACCGAGAATGGCGTCGACGGGTGGTTTCGGTGGCTGTTGCCGAAGCGAAGCGGCCCTTTAGTGATTTTGCAAGCGGTCATTCGATCGACCAACCACGGTCTTTGTTGTCAACAATCCGACGATGTCTATAAGCCGACAAACATGACAAATCCTTTCGCCCACACGAGTCGGCCGATTTGATCCACTTTCCAATAGACTTCCGCGGACACACCGTAAGACAGGAAGCCCTCGCCTTTACGGAAAAAGTCGGCAGCGTGAATCGACCGGTCTGTCGTGCAGACACCGTCAAGGCGAAATCCTTGTTCAGCAAGGGTACTTTCGAGTTTCTGAGCATCCGATCCAGGAGGGAAACCGGCATTCAATCGGGCGTCAAGTTCAGGCGATGTTCCAAGCCGCCCCATGGTTTTCAACGTTTCCTGTCCGGTCCTGTTCTTAGGCGGGCACGCGCCCCAGTAACCGCCACTCGCCGTCACGTTTTGCAATAGGGCAGGCCACTTGTCCTGTTCCTGCTTGCAAGCACCAAGACACAGGCAAAGAATAAATGTCGCAGCAATCGAAATGTACGAGTGAAGACTGGATCGCATATTCGTGCCCCCTTGTCTCAAGCACTTTGTTCTAGTTGCGTCTCGATTGCTTGCTGGCGATGTACGTTTCCCAGCCCCGTGAGAACTGGACTGATTGTTACCGATCTCTCCGATGCTGTCGATTGACCGCTTCTGGCCGAACTCGGAAGTTCGGCGCTGGGTGCCGGTCGTGCACTGCAGCACCTGCCGCCAACTTCCGTATCCGTGTCGAGCCGGACGTTCGATTTTTCGGTAAGCAGACGTTCGTAGCATCGCCCATGCAGATGCTGAGGCGATCCCGAGACAAATGCCGCGTCTCCTGTCTACCCGATGCTCCCGCGGTATTTCTGTTGCAGCAATACATGCATATCGTTTTCTTCGCTGGAATAGCCGAGTAGGGATCCTTCTAGCCTTTCGAAACCCTCGCTCCATCCACAGCACTTCGACGTTTCGAGCAACAGCAAATATGCGTTGATCCGCCATGCTTCTCCGGGTGCAGCGTAGAGCACCCTCCTTATCTGACGCTCCACCTCGATCCCTGATGGCTCAAAATACTCGTGTTTCACAAAGCGGCCCGCTGCCACGAAGGCGTCGAACTTTGCCTCGGGAAAGCGCCTTGAAGGTTTGCCGGACGATCCGTCCTCGTCTACGAAAGCGCTGAACGGCTTGCGCCCTTCGAGCATCAGCAACAATTCGCGGTTCGTGTGAAGCAGGTACGGATGCTCGTCGTGTTCCTCCGTGAGTCTTAATTTGGCCAATCCGTCGCGATCCATTCGGATGTCATAGGCCTCGCTGAGCAACTCGATATCCCGCTCGTCCAACTCATAGCACTCCCAAGGCTCGAAGGAGTCGATCCTCAAGATCCTGCAAAGATCTGAAATATCCCGAACATCAAAGCTGTGCGTCTGGACAATGCTCTCCGTCTCTCGGTCGTAAATTTCGACCACGAGCCTCGCTGGGCCTCTGACGCCGCGTTCGTTACGATCGTTTTCGCCTGTCATTGGATTGGCCTTGCTAATCATTGAGAGGGAGAAGCGGACGAGATTTGGCAGCACGGCTCAAGGTCACCTACCGTGTCCTGTAAATCTCCATTTTCCAGTCGAGCAACAATTCGGCGATTCGCCTGGAATGTTCAGGTCTTGCTTCTAGGTCCATCATCTCAGTCGCTACTTCGTCCAAGTATGCTGCGATGGGCGATGATCCCGCTCCCTCCCGCAACATGACAAACACCTTCGGCAGATATCCTTGATACTCGTCCCGTGCCGCGGGGCTGAGCGCAACCCCGATAGGGTCCCAAACGTAATACAAGACTTCATCCACCCTTCGGTACAGTTCCAGTTCGGCTTCGGTCAGCTTTCGCCCCATAGATACCTCACACGTTTCGCCATTGTTGGCGGTCGCGGATTTAACGCCGCTGCTCGATGCTGACAACGACATCGAGAATTGCATCAGTCGCCGTATTCCGCAATCAGGGTGTAGGCTAGATCTTCAAACCCTTCGACACTTTCATCGCCGCGAAAGCAGGAAACATCCATTCGCCCGTCGTCAAAAATGTCGCATTTGGTCCCATCGATAATTTGCCAATTTTGCTAGGTGGTCAGCCCCTATTATGAACAGCACTATCGTCAACGAGATCATTAGACTCGGCGGAGATCCAAGCGACGAGGTTTGGCGCTGGCTGGCGACACGTGGGCCGCATGGAAACTCATTCACTTGGGGACAGACTCGACGAGAACCGCCGGGTTATGTAGGCGTGGATCTCTTGCGGCGAGTCGTTGAAGAATACTCACAAACCACCCCGGATTTCAGCGAGAGCGCGCGCGTTGTCGTGCGGGCGGCGTTGGCATCCGAGCAGCCCGGTTTGGTCAGGCGCGCCATTCAAGTCGCGGCGGTAATCGGTGGCCCAAGCGAGATGCACGTGGTCCGTCAGCTTGTTGATACCCCGCAAGGTGAAATCGCCGCTGACGCCAGAGCGTGCGTTTTCTATCTCACAAAGATTAGAGCGTAAGATGCGGGCAGCGCCCGTCTGCGGTCCCGGGCGAAGATAGTTACCTGTCGGCAGTGTCGACGATCTGAAGCTGTCTTGCGAACGGCCGAAACTGGCCGAACACCGAGAGTCCGCCCCGCGTCCCCCGGTGATCCTCGATGAACAAAAAAATAGCGCGTCCGACGACGCGCCATTTTCATATCAGAGGCTCGCGGCATGACCCTCTGCCGCGAGCCGTCCGTCGTCAGACCGTGGCCGAACGCGTCACCCGAACCGGCACCGACTTGTACGACGGCGTGCCGCTTTCCTTGTCGATGTAGTCGAGCGGCACCAGCACGTTCGCTTCCGGATAGTACGCGCCGACCGACCCCGGCGCGATGTCGTACTCGATCGCGGTGATCTTCTCGAGGCGGCGCGTGCGGCCCGACGGCGTGACCGTCTCGATGTCGACCAGGTCGCCGTGCTCGAGCCCGTACTTCGCGAAGTCCGCCGGGTTCATGAACAGCACGTCGCGACGCCCGAACACGCCGCGATAGCGGTCGTCCAGCCCGTAGATCGTCGTGTTGTACTGATCGTGGCTGCGCAGCGTGATCAGCCGCAGCACCTGCTCGGCGCCGAGCACGTCCGCGTCTTCCTTCACGCCCGTGTACACCGAGAACATCGCCTTGCCGGTCGGCGTCGGCCAGACGCGCTCGGTCGGCGGCAGCGGCAGGCGGAAGCCGCCCGGCGTGCGGATGCGCGTGTTGAACGCCTCGAAGCCCGGAATCGTCCGGTCGATCATGTCGCGGATGCGGTCGTAATCGGCGATCGCATCGAGCCACTGCACCTTGCTGTTCGGCAGCGTCGCGTGCGCGATCCCCGCGACGATCGCCGGCTCCGAGCGCAGGAACTCGGACGCGGGCTTCAGCTTGCCGGCCGACGCGTGGACCATCGACATCGAATCCTCGACCGTCACCGACTGCGGGCCGCCCGCCTGTACGTCGAGCTCCGTGCGGCCGAGCACCGGCAGAATGTAGGTTTCCTTCGCGACCAGCAGGTGCGAGCGGTTGAGCTTGGTGCCGAGATGCACGCTCAGGTCGAGCTTGCCCATCGCGGGGAACGACTGCTCGGGATCGGGCAGCGCCACCGCGAAATTGCCGCCGAGGCACAGCAGTGCCTTGGCCGTGCCGTCGATCATCGCCTGCATCGTCTGGACCGCGTCGTGCCCGTGGTGTTGCGGCGGGGTGAAGCCGAACACGTCTTCAATCTTCTTCAGGAAGTCCGCGGACGGCTTTTCGGTGATGCCGACGGTGCGGTTGCCCTGCACGTTCGAGTGGCCGCGCAGCGGGCAGATGCCCGCGCCGGGCTTGCCGAAGTTGCCGCGCATCAGCAGCAGGTCGGCGATCAGGCGCACGTTGGCCGTGCCCTTGTTGTGCTGGGTGACGCCCATCCCGTACGTGACGATCGTCGCGTTCGATTTCGCATACGCGAGCGCGACCTGTTCGAGCTGCGCCTGGCTGAGGCCGCTGGCCCGCTCGATGTCGTCCCACGGCGTCGCTTCGAGGTCCGCCGCGAACGCGTCGAACCCTTCGGTATGCGCAGCGATGAACGCGTGATCCAGCACGTTGCCCTGTTCGGCCTCCAGCGCGAGCAGCGCCTTCATGATCCCCTTGAGCGCGGCCGCGTCGCCGCCTGCGTCGACCTGGAAGTAGGTCGACGCGATCCGGGTCGAGCCGAACGACGCCATCTCGATCATGTCCTGCGGATCCGCGAAGCGTTCGAGCGCGCGTTCGCGCAGCGGATTGAACACGATGATCGGCACATTGCGCCGCGAGCACTCGTGCAGCGTGCCCATCATCCGCGGGTGATTGGTGCCGGGATTGTGGCCGATCGCGATGATCAGCTCGCACTTGTCGAAGTCCTCCAGCGACACCGTGCCCTTGCCGATCCCGATCGATTGCGGCAGCCCGACGCTGGTCGGCTCGTGGCACATGTTCGAGCAGTCGGGGAAGTTGTTGGTGCCGTATTCGCGCGCGAACAGCTGGTACAGGTACGCGGCCTCGTTCGACGCGCGCCCTGACGTATAGAACTCGACCTGCTCGGGCGCGAGGCCGCGCAGCACCTCGCCGATGCGTGCGAATGCGTCGTCCCATTCGACTGCGCGGAACGTGTCGGTCGCGCGATCGTAGACGAGCGGGTGCGTGAGCCGGCCCATGTTCTCCAGTTCGTAGTCCGACATGCGCAACAGCGACGACACGGTGTTCGCCGCGAAAAACTCGGGCGGCACGCGCTTGGTCGTCGCTTCCCACGTGACGGCTTTCGCGCCGTTCTCGCAGAACTGGAACGTGGACTTGTGCTCCTTGTCGGGCCATGCGCAGCCGGGGCAATCGAAGCCGTCGGGCTGGTTGGTCCGCATCAGGATGATGGGCGCCTCGAAGCTGTCCATCTGGGTCCTGACGGCATCGGCCGTGGCGCGAAGCGCGCCCCAACCGCCGGCGGGCCCGTCGTACTTCCTGATACCTGGCACTTCGCGTCGATTTGTCATGTTAATGCTCCGTGAGCCGTGCCGGACACGCCGGATCGGGGCTCGGGTTATGCCGCGTCGCGGCTGCGTGCGGCGCCGTCCCGCGCGAGCAGGGCGGCGCCGGTGGCGCGCGGTATGCGCGGCCGTCCGGGTCGCGGACGGTCGCGCTACCGCGCTTCCTTCTTGTCGCCGGACGATTTCGCGCGCGACGTTTTGCGGGCCGCGGGTTTCGCGGCTGCTTCCTTGATGTCTGACGGCAGATCGCCGGGTGCTTCGGCCGCTATGTGACCGTCGCCCGACGTGTCGCCCGATGCGTCGCCGTCGTCGGCGGCCTTGCCGTCCTTCGACGCACGCTGCGCCGCATCCTGCGCCAGCGGCAGCTTGTTGAATGTCACGTCGTCGCCGGCCTTGTCGTAGTCGATCTCGACGCGTTCACCCGATTTCAGCGTGTCGCCGAGAATCTCCTTCGCGAGGCGCGTCTCGATGATCTGGCGGATCTGGCGCTTCAGCTCGCGCGCGCCGAATTCGGGCTGGTGGCCGACGTCGGCGAGATGGTCGACGAGCGCATCGCCGAACGTGAGCGTGATGTCCTGCGCGGCCGCGGTGCGTGTCACGCGGTCGAGCTGGATCTTCACGATCGCGCGGATGTCGTCCTTCGACAGCGCATCGAACACGATGATCTCGTCGATCCGGTTCAGGAACTCGGGGCGGAAGTGGCCCTTGAGCACCTGCATCAGTTCGTCCTTGATCGCCTTGTCGGTCTTGCGCGCGGCGTCGGGCTGCGTCAGGTTGTCCATGATGATCGCGGCGCCGAGGTTGCTGGTCGCGATCAGGATCGTGTTGCTGAAGTCGACGACGCGGCCCTTGCCGTCGGTGAGCCGGCCGTCGTCGAACACCTGCAGCAGCACGTTGTAGACGTCCGGGTGCGCCTTCTCGATCTCGTCGAGCAGGATCACGCTGTACGGCCGCCGCCGCACGCGCTCGGTGAGCTGGCCGCCTTCCTCGTAGCCGACGTAGCCGGGCGGCGCGCCGATCAGCCGCGCGACCGCATGCCGTTCCATGTATTCGGACATGTCGATGCGGATGATCGCCTGCTCGTCGCCGAACACGGTCTCGGCGAGCGCCTTCGCGAGCTCGGTCTTGCCGACGCCGGTCGGCCCGAGGAACAGGAACGTCGCGATCGGCCGATGCGTGTGGCCGAGGCCCGCGCGCGACAGCCGCACCGCGTCGCTGACGGCGACCACCGCGTCGGCCTGGCCGACGACGCGTTCGCGCAGCCGCGCTTCCATCTGCAGCAGCTTCTGGCGCTCTTCCTGCGTCAGCTCGGACACGGGAATGCCGGTCAGGCGCGACACCACGTCGGCGACCGATGCGACCGTCACCTCGAGCGTTTCCGAGCCGGTCTTGCGCTGCCATGCCTCCATTTGCTCGTCGAGCTGCGCCTGCTTGTCGGCGATGCGTTCCTCGAAGCGCTTCGCTTCGTCGAAGCGCTTGCGCGACGATGCGTAGTCCTGTTCGCGCTTCAGTTGCGCGAGCTCTGCCTCGAGCTCCTGGATCGCCGCCGGCCGCGACGTCGAGCCGATCCGCACGCGCGCGGCGGCCTGGTCGATCAGGTCGATCGCCTTGTCGGGCAGGAAGCGCGACGTGATGTAGCGGTCTGCGAATTCGGCGGCCGCGACGAACGCGTCGTCGGTGAAGCTCACCTGGTGATGCGCTTCGAGCTTGTCGCGCAGCCCGCGCAGGATCACGATCGTCTGCTCGACGCTCGGCTCGGGCACGAGCACGGGCTGGAAGCGCCGCTCGAGCGCCGCGTCCTTTTCGATGTACTTCTGGTATTCGTTGAGCGTCGTCGCGCCGATCAGGCTCAGCTCGCCGCGCGCGAGCGCCGGCTTCAGCACGTTCGCGATATCGAGGCCGCCTTCGCCGCCGCCTTGTCCCGCGCCGACGATCGTATGCAGTTCGTCGATGAACAGCACCAGCTCGTCCTGCTTCGCGGTGACTTCGTCGATCAGCTGCTTCGCGCGTTCCTCGAATTCGCCGCGGTATTTCGCGCCGGCCACCATCGAGTTGATGTTCACCTCGACGAGCCGCTTGTTGCGCAGCACTTCGGGCACGTCGCCGTTGACGATCCGCTGCGCGAGGCCTTCGACGATCGCCGTCTTGCCGACACCCGGTTCGCCGATCAATACCGGATTGTTCTTCTTGCG
Source organism: Burkholderia sp. Ac-20353 (assembly GCF_017104785.1). Lineage (NCBI taxonomy): Bacteria > Pseudomonadati > Pseudomonadota > Betaproteobacteria > Burkholderiales > Burkholderiaceae > Burkholderia > Burkholderia sp. Ac-20353. The sequence goes on from NZ_JAAGPL010000041.1 coordinate 42,420, forward strand.
CCGCGCGAGCACCTCGATCGTGCTCTCGATTTCCTGCGCGCGGCCGAGCACCGGGTCGAGCTTGCCCTGGCGCGCGAGCGCGGTGAGATCGCGGCCGAACTTGTCGAGATTGGGCGTGCCGGTCGGCGTATCGATGCGGCCGTCTTCCGCACCCTTGCCGACGACTTTCACGACCTTCTGGCGCAGCGCCTCGGGCGTCACGCCGTATTTCTTCAGCAGTGCGCCCGCGATGCTGTCGGGCACGGCCGCGAGGCCGATCAGCAGATGCTCGGGCCCGATATACGAGTGACCGAGATCGCGCGACGCCTGGAACGCGAACTGGATCGCCTTCTTCACGCGCGGCGAGATCGTCATCCGGTCGACGGGCGCGTCGGGGTCCGCGGTGCCAGTCTGCGCGTGTTCGTCGATGTAGCGCGTGATGTCGTCCGGCGACAGCTTGAGCTCCTTCAACAGCGCGGCGCAGACGTCGGTGTCGGCGAGCACGTACAGCAGGTGCTCGGTATCGAGCTCGGTGCGGCGCAGTTCGTGCGCCTTTTCCGCCGCGCGCTGCAGCAGTTCGAGTGTCTGTTCGCTGAACGCGTCAGTCGCGTCGACCGATTCGCGCGGCAACTCCGCCGCGAGATGGCCGTCGTCGTGACCTTCGTCGCCGAAGCCGCCGAAGAAATGCGACAGGTCGCTTCCTCCGCCGAGCAGCGTGTCGAACGGATTGAGCATGCTCTGGTGCCGCATCAACTGACGGTAGTGGTAGTCGCAGATCGAAATCGACTTGCGCTCGCCGTTCTGCGTCACCGTGGCGCGCGCCACGGCGGGGCGGGCATGGCAGATATCGCAAAGTGCGGGCATTGTGCGTGACTCCTGTCTGTAAAGAGGTCGAGGGCCGATGCGGAGCAGCGCGCGGGTGTGCCGGCCGCGCGGCGTGAAGCGCCGTTTGGGCTCGCGCGCGCGGACGACATCAGGCCCGACGCGCACACACTCGGCGACGTGAGCGCCCATGCTTCGAGGCGCCCATCGCATCACGTTGACTGCATCCAAAAATAGCGGATCGACAGGCGCTGTCCAAGGCACAGTTCGATGCGATCGCGACGAGGAATTGCACCCCTGCGCGCGCGTGTCGCGCGAACGCGAGGAGTACAGACGGACAGGCGTTTGTCATGCGCGCGGATTGGAGGTGCGGACATGCAGACGTGCGGACGTGCGCGACGTGTGTCACGTCGTCAGACGAACGGATTCAGGCAGGCGCGTGCGCATGGGCGACGCGGGGTCGGGGTGGAGGATGAGGGCGTGGCGGGGAGGGGTGGCCGGCGCCGCAGCGCCGGACCGTTTCGTCAGGCTGCCGGCGGCTGAGCGGTCACCGCGACCGATGCCTCGCTCGTCAGCATCAGGAACGTGAGCGTTTCGCGCAGGTACAGTCGAACGACGTCGCCGGTATGACTGTGATAGCCGATCGACACGTCTTCGCCGAGGTGCAGTGCGAAGTCGCCGCCGCGCGTCGACAGCACGCAGCCGCCGCTGATCGCGGGCGCCCAGACGATCTCGCCGTTGACGATTCGCTTCAGGTGATCGATGACCGGATAGCCCTGTTCGCGTGCTTCGCCGAGCGCCGTGTAAGCATCTGCGCCGAGCAGCACGGAATAGGGGCCGTCGACGCCCGCGAGCCGCAGCGCCTCCAGTGCGTCGCCGATCGCGCCCGGATATTCGCGCACGTCGGCGGGCAGCGCGATCTTGCGGTTCGATGTCGCTTCGCGGATCCCGACGATGCCGGCGGCCGCATAGCCGTCGAAGATCGCGCTGTCCTCGACGAACGCGAGCCGCTGCGCGGCGTCCTTCGCCGGTTGCCAGTCGGCGTCGCGCGCGCCGCGCTCGACCGCGTCGATCGCGTCGCGCCCCAGCTCGAAAGGCACGGTGAACTCGACGAGTACCTTGACCTCGCGCAGCTTCGCGCCGACGTGCTCGCGCGGCGCGGCGATGTCGCGCAGGTGGCCCGTGCCGACGCCCGACAGCTCGACGCCGTCCGGCCCGACGACGTCGACGACGCGCCGGCCCGCAACCGAGCGCTTGAAGGTGCGGGCCACTTCCTCTTCGATTTGCGACCACGCGGCGGTGGAGATCGGGGCGAGTTCGCGATGCAGGTTATTCATACGAGTGGGTTCCTTTGAGCGAGCCGATTTTCAGCGAGCCGTCCGCGGGCGGCTCGGTCGACGGGGGGGCCGCCGGCGCGGCGTTGGCGGCGGGCGCCGCGCGTGTCGCAAGCGCATCGAGCAGGTCGGCCGACGGCACGAAGAACAGCGAGCCCGTCACCGCGCGGCTGTAATCGAGCAGCCGGTCGTAATTGCCGGGCGGGCGGCCGACGAACATGTTCTCGAGCATCTGTTCGATCGGCGCGGGCGAGCGCGCGTAGCCGATGAAGTAGGTGCCGAATTCGCCGGCGCCGGGGCGGCCGAACGGCATGTTGTCGCGCAGGATCTTCACTTCCTCGCCGTTCTCGACGAGCGTCGTCAGCGAGCTGTGCGACGACGACGGCTTGACCGCCGCGTCGAGCTCGATGTCGGACAGCTTGGTGCGGCCGATGATGCGCTCCTGCGTCTCCACCGGCAGCGCGTTCCAGCCGGCCATGTCGTGCAGGTATTTCTGCACGATCACGTAGCTGCCGCCCGCGAATTCGGCATCGTCGTCGCCGATCACCGTGAAGTCGGCCGCTTCGCGCCCGGACGGGTTCTCGGTGCCGTCGACGAAGCCGATCATCGCGCGCTGGTCGAAATAGCGGAAGCCGTGCACTTCGTCGACGATCTTCACCGCGTCGCCGAGGCGGCCGACGAGCTGGGTCGCGAGTTCGAAGCACAGATCCGTCGCGTCTGCGCGGATGTGCAGCAGGATGTCGCCGGGCGTCGCGACGGCGACGCGCTGGCCCGTGCCGAATTCGCGGAACGGGTGCAGCGCCGCGGGCCGCGGCGTGCCGAACAGCGCATCCCACGCGTCGGAGCCGAAGCCGCACACGCACGACAGGTTGCCGGCCGGCACACGCTTGCCGACCGAGCGGATGAGCGCGGCGATGTCGCCGCACCAGGCGCGGACGGTGTCCGCGTGGCCGGCGCCCGGGTTGATGGTCGCAACGAGGAAGATCGCGTTGCGGGTAGGGGGACTATGGACGTTCTGCGGGGACGGTGGGTTGGTCTGCATCGGGGCATGCCGGTTGGTTACGCCGATTCGGTACGCGAGTCGTCGAAACGATGCATCGCGAAAACGGATCGAACGAGTGTGTCATGGGTTGCCGTGCTCTCTTGTGACAGGTGCGGCGGCGCGCGCAGTGCGCGATCCTTCGCCTGCGCGCCGCCGTGACTTGCCGCTGCGTCGCGATGCCGCAGCGGCACAGTACGTGGCGCGTCGCCTGCCGAAATACATCGTTGCGCAAGCAATCTAGCAGCTTCGGTGCGTCTTTGGAACACGTCGCACCGATCTGTTATCCGATTCTGCGCTCCGTCAATGGCCAACCTCGCCCGGTGGCGGCAGCTGTGCTCCTGATCTGTGCTCTTGATGCGACCGCGCCGCGTGCAGTAGATTAGGACCGCCCGGCCATCCGACGAGATGGCAACACGATGAAGCTGCCGGAAGCGATGCGTATTTATGTCGGCGTGGTCGAGCAGCGCACGCTGTGCGCGGTCGAGCAGGCGATCGACGAAACCGGGTGCGATGCGCTAACAGATCATCGGGACAACGAATAGATAATCGGCGGACTGGCACCACATCACTGCATCCGTTCAAGCGCTTCGCCGTCATACCGATACGCGCGCCGCTGCAGCCGCGTTTCACACTAACCGATTCAGCTTTCAGATTCCACTTTCACGCAGCAGACCACCTTGAATACACTGAACACCTCCCGTTCCATGCTCAACGCGGCGGAGCGCCTTCGCCGGCGCTTCGACGGATTCCTGCACGTGGCCGAACTCGCCGGGCTCGTGCTGATCGGCCTCGCGACGACGTTTGCGATGGCGCAGGAGGCGTGGAAGGTCGTCGTCGCGGGGCAGGTGTCGCTGACCGATCTGCTGCTGATGTTCCTGTATCTGGAAGTGCTTGCGATGACGGTGCGCTACCTGCGCCTCGGGCGCTTGCCCGTGCGTTTCCCGCTGTATATCGCGATGACGTCGCTCGCGCGGGACCTGATCCTGCGTGGCGTGACCGACAGCCCCGAGCACATGCTGATGACGACGCTCGGCATCGTGCTGCTCGCCGTCGGCGTGCTGATCCTGCGTTTCGGCCAGCACCGGTTTCCGGCCGACGCGGACGAAGCCGACGACGTGCCGGGCGGACGATAGCGCGGCGCCGGCCGGCAGTGGCGGTAATGTGCGTCGTCCGCCGGCGGCTCCGCCATCGCTGTGTCGCAGAAGCCACCATGCGTCGATCATGGCGATTGTCGCGCAAGCTTGCCGACAGGTTGGTGCGCGTAGACGATGTCCGCCGCTTCGGTTGCTTGCCTTGCGCTGTCTCGATCCGGCTTTTTTCGCGAAGCACCGGCGCGCCGTGTCCTACGATGAAAGGACCCCATCTCATCGCAGGTCGCCACCGTGTGCACCAACTACCGCGCGCCGGACGAAGATCCGGGCATCAGCGAACTGAAGATCGGCATCGGCGACCTGTTTCGCCGTGATCCGTGGGAGCCGGACGTGTATCCGGACTACGCGGCGCCGATCGCCTGCGCGCAGGGCGACGGCCTTGCGGTGGTCAAGGCCGTGTTCGGTTTCTGGCCGAAGTTCATGCAGCCCGAGCGGGTCGACGAACACGGCCGGAAAAAGAAGAAGCTCGACACGATGAACGCGCGCGCCGAGACGGTCGGTACCTCGCGGCTGTATGGCAAGGCGTGGCGCGACGGGCAACGCTGTCTGATCCCGGCGCGCTGGGTCTGCGAGCCGTGCTACGAGACGGGCCGCAACGTATGGCACCGGATCGGCCTCGCCGATTGGGACACCTGCTGCGTGGCCGGCATCTGGCGGCGCTACGAAGGCGATGACGGCCGCTCGCTGATCGGCATGTCGATGCTGACTGTCAACGCCGACGGGCACCCGGTGTTTGCGCGGATGCACCGGCCCGGCGACGAGAAGCGGGGCGTCGTGATCCTGCGCGGCGACGACTACGACGAATGGCTGCACACGACCAACGTTGAGGCCGCACGCCTGATGCTGCAACTGCTGCCGGCCGACGACCTGGCGGCCGAGCCGAATCCGAAATAGCGGCGCGCGTGCCGGATTGCTCCCGGCTTTCGTCAAGGGATTCCTAATCATCGGACGATTACTAATTTCGTAGCGCGAATTGATCAGACAAATTCGAAATTTGGCCGATCGCGGGTAATCACCAATATCATCGAAGTTGTATATACAAGATTATCCGCAGGCAATATCGGCACGAGCCGTGCCGATTGCGCGCCAGCGTGCTGACCGTGCGTGCCTGGCGCTTGCCGGCGATCCACGGCGTTCCACTCCAACGAGCCACTAAAGGCGGCTCGGCACGCGCACCGTATCGATTGATACATTTGTGATCCTAAGCAATTTGGAGATTTCCTCGTGTCAACGAATTCCAGTGGAAAAGCCGGCGGAGGCCTGATCGAGGTCCGCTCGATCGATTTCATCCCCGATTCGGAACGCCACGGCGGGCTGCTCAGCCAGTTCACGCTGTGGCTGTCCGCCAACATGCAGATCACGGCGATCGTGACCGGCGCGTTGGCGGTCGTGCTCGGCGGCGACGTGTTCTGGTCGCTGGTCGCGCTGCTGATCGGGCAACTGATCGGCGGCGCGGTGATGGCGCTGCACGGCGCGCAGGGGCCTCAGCTCGGCCTGCCGCAGATGATCTCGAGCCGCGTGCAGTTCGGCGTGTATGGCGCGATGATCCCGATCGTGCTCGTGTGCCTGATGTACATCGGCTTCTCTGCGAGCGGCTCGGTGCTGGCAGGGCAGGCCGTCGCGCAGTTGCTGCACGTCGATGACGCGGCCGGCATCCTGCTGTTTGCGGGCGTGATCGTCGTGCTGACCGTGTTCGGCTACCGCGCGATCCACGCTGTCGGCCGCATCGCGAGCGTGATCGGCATCATCGCGTTCGTCTACATGTTCTCGCAGCTGTTCGCGAACCACGACATCGGCACGCTGCTCGCGAACCGGCATTTCTCGCTCGCGAGCTTCCTGCTCTCGATGTCGCTGTCCGCGTCGTGGCAGATCGCGTTTGGGCCGTATGTGGCCGATTACTCGCGCTACCTGCCGCGTTCGACGTCGTCGATCGCAACGTTCGTCGCGGTGGGCCTCGGTTCGGTGATCGGCGCGCAGGCGGCGATGGTGTTCGGCGTGTTCGCCGCGGCGCTCGCCGGCAAGCAGTTCGCGCATCACGAAGTCGCCTATATCGTCGGGCTCGGCTCGACGGGTGCCGTCGCCGCGCTGCTGTATTTCAGCATCGCATTCGGCAAGGTGACCGTGACGGCGCTCAACGCATACGGCAGCTTCATGTCGATGGCGACGATCATCAGCGGCTTCCGCGGCAAGGGCGCCGTGACGTCGAAGAGCCGTCTCGTGTACATCTTCGGGATGATCTGCGTGTCGACGATGATCGCGCTCGCAGGCCGCCACTCGTTCCTGAAGGAATTCACGGCGTTCATCCTGTTCCTGCTCGCGTTCTTCACGCCGTGGAGCGCGATCAACCTCGTCGACTACTACTGCTTCACGAAGTCCCGCTACGATGTGCCGGCGCTGTCCGATCCCGACGGCCGCTACGGCCGCTGGAACGTGATGGCGATCACGATCTATGTGGTCGGCATCCTCGTGCAGCTGCCGTTCATGTCGACCCACATCTATACGGGGCCGCTCGTCGACGCGCTCGGCGGCACCGACATCTCGTGGATCCTCGGCCTCGTCGTCCCGGCGATCCTGTATTACGTCGGTGCGCGCGTGTCGCGCCGGACCATTCCCGAACGGCTGATCCTGCCGTTCGAGGGCGGCGAACTCAAGAACTGACGACGCAGGCTCCGCGCCGCGCGCGGAGCCGCCCGATCCGGCCGGCCGCACCGCGTAACGGTGCGCATCGCGGCGATGCGATGCAATGCAATGCGCATAGGCCGGTCTCCCATACTTCTCTGACCGCAGGACGGCACGCCAGTGTCGTCCCGGCGCAGTGCTGTCTTTTCAAATAAATAGTATGACTAAATTAATGATGAATCGTGTGCCGTCGTTCCGCCAGCCGTTCGCGCGCATCGGCGTCCATTGCGCGTGCGCGGCTGCCGTCCTCGCGTGCTCGGGCGCGGCGCGCGCACAGGATGGTGTCACGCTGTACGGCGTGATCGACGAGTTCGCGCAGTACGTGAACACCGGCAACGGCTACACGGCGGCAATCGGTTCGGGCGGGCAGTGGGGCAGCCGCTTCGGCGTGAAGGGTGGGGAAGACATCGGCGGTGGACAGAAGATCGAGTTCGCGCTGGAAAACGGCTTCAACCCGAACGACGGTTCGCTTGCGAAATCAGGAAGCCTGTTCAACAGGCAGGCATGGGTCGGCGTCGCGGGGCAGTGGGGCAAGGTGCGCGCGGGCCGCCAGAACTCGCCGCTGTTCAACGACCAGGGCGGCCAGGATGCGTTCGGTGGCGTCACGCAGGCGTCCGGCATGGACAACCTGACGGTCTTCGCATTCCGCACGAGCAATACCGTGTCGTACCAGAGCCCCGAGATCGCCGGCTTCCAGGCAGGCGTGTATTTCGGGTTCGGCGACGCGGGCGGCGTGCGCTCCGCCGGATCGAGCCAGCAGTTCGACGTGACCTACGAGCACGGGCCGTTCGCCGCGTTCGTCGCCGGCCAATGGCTGAAGAACGCGACCGCGACGACGACGGACCGCACGATCATGGCCGGTGCGTCCTATGCGATCGGCAAGGCGACCGTCTATGGCGGCTTCTCGGCGGTGAAATGGGACGATCTCGGCATCGACTCGCGGGTCTACGGGCTGTCGGTGAAATACCAGCTGAACCCGGCGAACTACGTGGCGCTCGGCTATGCGTATCTGCACGACCAGGCGTCGCAGGGCAACAACGCGGACCAGCTCGGCCTGATGTACGAGTACGACTTGTCGAAGCGCACCAGCTTCTACGGCGCGCTGTCGTACCTGCGCAACCGCAACCAGGCCGGCTATACGCTCGCCGGTGCGGCGAACCCGGGCTTGCCGCTCGCGTATCCGGGCGCGAATGCCCGTGGCGTGCAACTCGGCATCGTGCATCGCTTCTGATGGTGCGGCGGCTCCGGGCTGCGCGCCCGGAGCTGCCACATCTCAACCTATCTCATCCCATCACGCGCCGCGCCCGCGACGCGAGCGCAACCGCATTACTTCCCCAGCCGGTCCGCGAGCGAGTAGCGCTGCATGCACCGCTCCATCGCCTCGAGAAACGCCTGCTCGGCCGCGTTCATCTTGCGGTCGCGATGCCACAGCAGGAACACGTCGACGTCGACGAGCCCGTCGTCCGGCGGCAGGCGCCACAGCCGCTGCTGCGCGATGTCGTCGCGCACGATGTGCTCCGGCAGGCAGCCGATGCCGTAGCCGGCGAAGATCAGCCGCCGCACCTCGTCGAGGCTCGGCGAAGACGCGACGATGCGGCCGGTAAATCCCTTCTGATCGCGGAACACGGTCAGCGGCGACAGGCTGTCGCCGATCTGGTCGCTCGTGAACGACACGAAGTTCTCCGCGAGCAGGTCTTCCATCCGCAGTTGCGTCTGCCCGAACAGCCGGTGATGGCGGCCGCAATAGATCGCATAGCGTTGACGCAGGAAGCAGCGCATCTCGAGCTTGTCGTGCGGCGTGCGGCACAGGCCGAGGCCCGCGGTCGCGGTCTTCTGCAGCAGCGACGACTGAATGTCCGATGAACGCATCACGTCGATCTGCAGGTCGATGCGCGGATACGCGCGATGGAACTCGGCGAGGAATTCGTCGTAGACGGGCGATTCGATGCGGCTCACGGACAACAGGCGGATCGAGCCCGTGAGGTCGGCCGTACGGTCGTCGAGCTCGGTCTCGAGGCGCGAGATGCCGCCGTAGATGTCGCTGGCGATCCGATAGACCGCTTCGCCCGCCGGCGTCGGCGCGAAATGCGGGCCGCGGCGCTCGATCAGCCGGCGCTCGAGCGCTTCCTCGAGCCGCCGCAGCGCCTGGCTGACTGCCGGCTGCGTCACGTGCAGCCGCGCTGCCGCGCGGCTCACGCTGCGCTCCTGCATGATCACGAGGTAGGTGCGCAGCAGGTTCCAGTCGAGGCGGTCGTTCAGGAAGGGGGCGAGGTCGGCGCGCATCGTGTCTCCGGACGGAACGTCGGTCCATGCATTAGCTGAATTTATACGGCGAATAATAACTTGAAATTTGACTAATGTTTGGCGCTCGCCGATAAAGGAGGGGTGCCTCACCGTGCGGCGCGGCCCGTCGGCGCCGCACACACTGCATGACAGAACAACCGACCGAGGACCCCGGATGAAAACCTACTTTCACCCCGAACAGTTGCTGCACCATCCGCGCACCTATCTGTCGCGCGGCCAGATGCGCGCGCCGCAGGAGGTGCCCGAGCGTGCGGCGCGGCTCGTCGCGGCGGTCCGCGCGCTCGAGTTCGACGTGTGCGAACCGGCCGATCGCGGCACGGCGCCGATCGCTGCCGTGCACGACATGAACTACCTGCGCTTTCTCGAGGACGCGCATCGCGACTGGAAGCGGATGCCCGATGATTGGGGCGACGAAGTGATGTCGAACATCTACGTGCGCGATCCGAACCCGCTGCGCGGCGTGCTCGCGAAGGCGGCGCGCTATCTGGCCGACGGCAGTTGCCCGGTCGGCGCGAATACGTGGCGGGCCGCGTACTGGTCGGCGCAGGACGCGCTGGCGGCCGCGGCGGACGTGAACCACGGCGCGCGCGCCGCATACGCGCTGTGCCGCCCGCCCGGTCACCATGCGCGGCGCGACGCGGCGGGCGGCTTCTGTTACCTGAACAATGCGGCGATCGCCGCGCAGGCGCTGCGCGACCGGCATCGGCGGGTCGCGATCCTCGATACCGACATGCATCACGGGCAGGGCGTGCAGGAGATCTTCTACGGCCGCGACGACGTGCTGTACGTGTCGATCCACGGCGACCCGACCAACTTCTATCCGGTCGTCGCGGGCTATGAGGAAGAGACGGGCACGGGCGCGGGCGATGGCTTCAACCTGAACCTGCCGATGCCGCACGGCGCGCCGGAAGCGGCGTTCTTCGAACGGCTCGACGACGCGCTGCGCGCGCTCGCGCGGTTTCAGCCCGATGCGCTCGTGCTTGCGCTCGGCTTCGACATCTACAAGGACGATCCACAATCGCAGGTCGCGGTCACGACCGACGGGTTCCGCCGGCTCGGCGACGCGATCGGTGCGCTCGGGTTGCCGACGGTGATCGTGCAGGAAGGCGGGTATCACCTCGACAGTCTCGACGCGAATGCGCGCGCGTTCTTTGGCGGCTTCGGCGGTGAGAGGTGAGCGGTTCGCCGTAAGGACGTAAACGAAAAAAGCCTCGGTCACGAGGGGGTCGTAACCGAGGCGCAAAAAAGCATCCGCTCTTTGGCACGAGGGTTGGATGCGCGCGAAGTATATTTCGACTTGTTACGATTTCAAACGACGTTAAGCGGCAGTTTTTGGCGTCTATTCCACTCGACTGGCGCTGCATGGCCAGTTGTCATGAATGGCGAACGGTGTCGGCCGGCGCGCGGCCGACCGCGGCGAGATCGCTTACGTTTCGTTCATGCAACGTTTCGGAAAGCTTACGGTGCCCGCCGTCCGCGTCGTCTCGGCACGCGGCCAATGTCAGGTTTGTCAGGAATGCCCGCCGGGATTGGCAGAGCGGGCGCGATCCGTTGCCGTCCGCCGCGATCGGGTGCTGCCGCGCGGCATTCCGTCGCGACGCGAGCGGCGACTTGTTTCAGGCAGGAAACGGAATGGCCGGCGCCGGCGAGTTGCACCGGGCGGGCGGGGCGGATGATGCGCTTCGATGCTGAGTGCCGGACCTATGGCACGAAATCTGCTCACGATCAACGTGCATGAAGAAGTATCGAGCGGCGCATGCCACGGCATGTGCCGGTTCGGCGTGTCCGCATCCCGCGGACGGTAGCGACTGCGGTCGTCCTTGCAACCCGCACCGGCCACACAGGCGTGGAACGGCGCAATCGGGCGGCAGTGAATCGCGTGGTACGGCACAACCGCGTCAGCGTAGCGCGGCAGCGAGCAACAGACATTGACAGGCATGCCGGCGCAAGTCCGGGCGTCGGCACGATCGAACAGAACGGATACCAGCATTCGGGGCAATTTCGGCGGTGACGCAATGTCGGGGGGCGTCGCCTCGCCGTCGGGAGAACGAGAATGAGGGAAATGGTCGTTGCACTGTTGTGGCTCGCCCCGCTGTCGGTGCTGCTCTACGTGTCGGGGGTGGATGTCCGGCATGTCGTGCAGGAGGTCCCCGAATTGGTGCGGCACCTGATGATGATGTTCGTCAGTTGACGGCTGCGCTTGGCGATGTGCGATCACGCGGGCGAACCGCGCGAACCGGGCGAACCGCGCGACTGCGCGGACGACGCCGGGCCGCCCGTCCGGTCGCATCACGCATGGCCCGCGGCGCGCAGCGCGGCGAGGAACTGACGTACCACTGGCGAGACCGTGGCACCGTCGAACACGAACTCGACGTCGAAGCGGTCGGCCAGCGCGTCGAGCGCGACGAGCCGCACCGTGTCCGGACACGATGGCGACGCGCTTTCCGGCACGAACGCGCAGCCCATGCCGGCCGCGACGAGCCCGATCAGCGTCGGGATGTCGCTGCCGACCTGTGCGATGCGCGGCGTGAAGCCCGCGCGCCGGCACTGTTCGATCAGGAACCGGTGATGCGGGGCGGACCGCTGCGGATCGAACCAGACGAACGGTTCGTCCGCGAGCGCGGTGAGCTCGCCCGGTGCGTGGAGGCGGCTGCCCGGTGTCGCGGGCATCGCGAGCACGAAGCGGTCGCGCAGCAGCCGCACGCCCGACAGATGCGGCGCTTCTTCGTGGCGCCACGCCATGATCCCGCCGTCGAGCTGGCCGCGCGCGATGGCCGCCGCCTGCTCGGTCGACAGCATCGGCGCGATCGTCAGCTTCACGTGCGGACAGGCATCCCGGAACGCCTTCAGCACGTTCGACACGACCGGCAACGGCAGGTAGTTCGGCAGCACGCCGAGGCGCAGCTCGCCGAGTTCGCCGGCCGCGCTGCGCAGCGCGCGCTCGCGGCTGTCATGCAGGTCCGTGAGCATGCGCTGCGCATCCTGCAGGAAGCTTGCGCCGGCCGCCGTGAGCGCGACGCCGGTCGCGCGGCGGACCAGCAGCGGGGTGCCGATCGCGTCCTCGAGTTCGCGGATCTGGCGGGACAGCGCGGGCTGGACGATCCCGACCGCCCGCGAGCCCGCCATCACGCTGCCGGCCTCGGCGACCGCCACGAAGTACCGCAGATGACGCAATTCGACTTGTCGCATGCGCGGCCGTTCCTGTTGGTTTGATATACCTAAGAAGCATAGCAAATGGCATCCAATGGTATTGGAAGGCATGGCTGACGCGGCGTACGATGAACGCTTCCATTGCCGGCCCGCGCGAGCCGCGGGCGGTCGTCCTGTCCTACATGCATCGTCCCATGCCGCTCCATATCCAGACTCCGTATATCCGTTCGCAGACGCTCTCCCGCCGGCTCGGCAAGGATGTCCTGCTCAAGATCGAGGCGATGCAGCCGTCCGGTTCGTTCAAGCTGCGCGGCATCGGCGCGGTTTGCGACGCGCGGCGCGCAGCGGGGGCGCGACGCTTCGTGTCGTCGTCGGGCGGCAATGCGGGCATCGCGGTCGCGTGGTGCGGGCGCGAACTCGGCGTGCCGGTGACCGTCGTCGTGCCGGAGAGCACATCCGCGCGTGCGCGGGACCTGATCCGCGGCGAGGGCGCGGAACTGGTTGTGCGCGGCGCGTCATGGGCCGAAGCGAACGCATACGCGCAATCGATCGTCGGTCCACACGATGCGTTCGTGCACCCGTTCGACGATCCGGTGCTGTGGCACGGACACGCGACGATGATCGACGAGATGGCGGCGGCCGGACCGAAGCCCGGCGCGATCGTGCTCGCGGTCGGCGGCGGCGGTTTGCTGTGCGGCGTGCTGGAAGGTCTGGCGCGCAACGGCTGGGCCGACGTGCCCGTTATCGCGGTCGAGACCGTGGGGGCGGACAGCTACGCGCGGTCAGTCGCGCAGGGGCGGCCCGTCGAGCTGGCGGAGATCACGAGCGTCGCCACGTCGCTCGGCGCGAAACGCCCGTGCGATGCGGCCGTCGAGTGGGCGACACGGCACGCGATCCACAACGTCGTCGTGTCCGACGCAGCGGCGGTGGCGGCGTCGCTGCGGTTTCTCGATGAGCACCGGATCGTCGTCGAGCCCGCGTGCGGCGCCGCGCTGGCAGCGCTCGACGTACCGGTGCCGGCGCTGGCCGCCGTGTCGAGCATTGCGGTGATCGTCTGTGGCGGTGTGACGGCCACGGTCGGGAACCTGCAGTCGTGGCACGAGCGGCTGCGTTGAAGGCGGGCGTCAGGATCGCGCCGCACCACGCGCGCGGCGGCGGTGGGGCTTCGTTCCGATGACGCTCAGTGCGCGGCGCTCGCGCCGGCCGGAATCGATGCGGCGGCCTGGATGGGGGCGTCGGACGCGGGGGCCGGCGTGATGTCGGTTGGCGCCATCGATACCGGTGCGGCCGCGGTTCCGCTCGCGGGTGCAGGCGTGCCGGCCGACGCGGGCGCGGCAGGGGCAACTGCAGCAGTAGCGGTAGCGGTAGCAGTAGCAGTAGCAGTAGCAGCAGGGGCGGCTGCGACAGCAGCGGCAGCAGGAGCGGCTGCGGGCCCGGAAACAGGGGCGGATGCGGGCGCCGCGGCAGAGGCCGGCGCCGGAGCGGGAGCGGGAGCAGCCGCCGGTGCCGGAGCGGGGGCGGA
>NZ_JAAGPL010000401.1:0-2786 GCF_017104785.1 Burkholderia sp. Ac-20353
TGGCGGCGATCGCGCCGATCGCGGCGGGTAGCGCGGACGGCGCGATGTGGAGCGCGGCGACGTTCGAAAGGGGCCGGCAGATCGCGATCGCCGGCGACTGCGCGGTGTGCCACACGGCGCCGGGCGGCGCGGTCAACGCGGGCGGCCTTGCGCTCGACACGCCGTTCGGCACGATTTACACGACCAACATCACGCCCGATCCGGACACCGGTATCGGCGCATGGTCGTATCCGGCGTTTGCGCGCGCGATGCGGGAAGGAATCGGACGGGACGGCACGCACCTGTACCCGGCGTTCCCATACACCGCGTTCGCGAAACTGAGTGAAGCGGACCTGCTCGCGCTGTATGCGTACCTGATGTCGCAGCCGCCGGTGAAACACGTGCCGCCGAAGACGAAGCTGCCATTCCCGCTCGACCAGCGGCGGCTTGTCGCCGGCTGGAACGTGCTGTTTCACGACTCGGCTCCGTTCGTGCCGGACCCGTCGCGCTCGGCGCTATGGAATCGCGGCAAGTACCTGGTCGACGGCGCCGGGCACTGCGGCGCGTGCCATACGCCGCGCAACGTGCTGGGCGCCGAGAAGGGCGGCTTCGCGTATCTGTCGGGCGGCGCAGCCGAGGGCTGGGCGGCGCCGTCGCTGGTCGGCGCGCACGCGTCGCCGGTGCCGTGGACCGAGGATGCGCTGTTCGACTATCTGCGCACCGGGTTCTCGGCGCAGCACGGCGTCGCGGCGGGGCCGATGGCGCCTGTCGTCGCCGGGCTCGCGACGCTGCCCGAAGCGGATGTGCGCGCGATCGCACATTACGTCGCGTCGCTGTCGCCACGAGTCGATGCTGCGAGCGCCGCCGACGCGGCCGCCCATCAGGCGCGCGGCGCCGAAGCGGTCGCGACGCTCGGTCTCGAGAACGGCCGCCGTGCATTCGATGCCGCGTGCGCGGTGTGTCATGCGGAGTCGGGTGGCGTCGGCCATTTTGGCGTGCGGCCGCTGATGGGGCTGAACACGAGCGTCAGCCACGCGACGCCGGACAACCTGCTGCGCGTGCTGCACGACGGCATCGACCACCCGGCGACCGAGCAACTCGGCTACATGCCGGGCTTTCGCGACGCGTTCGACGACCGGCAAATGGCCGAACTGGCGGCCTATATCCGCGCACGCTATGCGCCGGGGCAGCCGGCGTGGCGCGATCTGGAAGCCGTGTCCGCGCGAATCCGGCGGGGCGCGCATTGATGAGTCGAAGAAGCACAGGCGGGCAGCGGGGAGCGGGTGGAGATACTGCCTGCGTCACGCTGTCGCATTGACCGACGATTACCGGATCTTCGCCCGCAAACCCCCGCTCTGTCATGCGCGATCAGGCTCGTCCCGGTATCTGAACCCCCATCGTTTAACCATTCGAAACAGTTTGTTCTCTGAAAAGGGCATGATCTTCGGCGAATTGGCGGGCATACTGGCGGCCATGTTGTCGAATGCCGTTCCAGTGACGGCGCACTACCCCCGATGCCGAACCCTGTCTCTCCGAAATCCCTGCGATGGCTGCCTGTCGTGGCCGTCGTATCGCTGTTTGCCGCCTGCTCGACCGCTTCCGACGTCACCGCGACGTCGAACCCGAACGTGTTCACCGTATCGACGCGCACGGTCGGCGTGTCGACCACCTGGGCCGACGCACATACGAAAGCGGTCAACGAAGCAAGCGACTTCTGCTCGCAGCGCGGGATGCGCGCGAGCATGAAACAGGAGTCGTTGAGTAGCGGCCGCGGCGTGAACGCCCGCTCCGAACTCGCGTTCGAGTGCCATCCGACCTTCGAAGCCGCGGCTGACCCGCGCGGTTGAGGAGGGCCGCCGCCGCGCGATGGTGGGGCGGCGAGTGAGGCTGGTCCGCGGCCGATCGCTAATCGCGTGGCACTGCAGATCATTAGCGAACCCGAAGCGGCCGGCGGTGTGCGGCGTGCGCGGCAGGCGACGCGTGCGCGTCGCCTGCATTGCTCCGTCAGCCGGCCGTCACGCGGCCGGCGCCTGCGCTTCGTACAGCTTCACGCACGCGGAGAAGTCGAGTCCGCCCAATCCCTGCTGGCTCATCGACTGATAGAGCTGCTGCGCGAGCGCGCCCATCCACACCGGCTGGCGCGCTTGCCGCGCGGCTTCGGTTGCGAGCCCGAGATCCTTCAGCATCAGGTTCGCGGCGAAGCCGCCTGAATAGCCGCGCGCGGCGGGCGCCGCGGGCAGCACGCCCGGATACGGGTTGCAGCTGTCCGAGCTCCAGCAGCGGCCGGTCGACGTGTTGATGATGCCGGCCAGCACCGCCGGCTCGATCCCGAGCGCCGCACCGAGCGCCATCGCCTCGGACACGCCCATCATCGAGATGCCGAGCAGCAGGTTGTTGCAGATCTTCGCGATCTGGCCGGTGCCGGTTCCGCCGCAATGCACGACGTTCTTCCCCATGTCGAGCAGCACCGGACGAATCCGTTCGAACAGCGCGGCGTCCGCGCCGACCATGAAGGTCAGCGTGCCGGCCTGCGCGCCCGCGGTGCCGCCCGACACCGGCGCATCGGCGAGCGGATGATCGTGCTGCGCGGCCGCGTCGGCGATTGCGCGCACGGTGCCCGGATCGATCGTGCTGCAATCGATCAGCGTCGCGCCGGCGCGTGCACCGGCGAGCACGCCGTCGTCGCCGAGATAGACGCTTTGCACGTGCGTCGCGGCCGGCAGCATCGTGGTCATGTCCGCACCGCCGCGCGCCGCGTCGCCCGGCCAGCTGGCGCGCGTCGCGGCGGCGCTGCAGGGCGTGTGTAG
>NZ_JAAGPL010000402.1:0-2912 GCF_017104785.1 Burkholderia sp. Ac-20353
GAACGCGCTGCCGCTGCAGCAGGTCGAGCGGCTCGCGTGGTGGCCGAGCCTGCCGAAGGCGCGCCTGATCGTCGCGGCGCTCGGCGCCGAACCGGCGCTGGTCGCGCTGAACGACGCGCTCGTCGCGGCGTTGCGGGATCTCGGCCTGCCGACCGATCGCCGGTCGTTCCGGCCGCACGTGACGCTCGCGCGGGTGCCGCACTATGCGGTCGGGCAGCCCGCGCACGGCGGCATGCTGCGCGAACCGGTCGCGTTGCGTTTCGATGCCCTCACGCTGTTCGAGAGCCATTTGTCGCACGACGGCGCGTCGCACCGGCCGATCGTGTCGGCGGAGATTGCGCTGGCGGATAAGGGGGAGGGTGGCGAGCCTGCTTGTACCAACTAGAGCAGGCTCGTGCCAGCCAACAACGATTACGCGGCGACCCTGTCGCTGTCGCTCACGCGTTCGACGTTGATCGTGCCGCCGTGGTACGCCGCGAGCGATTCGCGGTGCGCGATGCTGACGATCGCGGCCTGCGGCAGCCGCTCGTTGAAAACGTGATAGAGGCGCGCTTCGTTGTCCGCATCGAGCGCGCTCGTCGCTTCGTCGAGGAACAGGAAGTCGGGCTTGTGCAGCAGCACACGCGCGCCCGCGAGACGCTGCTGTTCGCCCGGCGACAGCACGCGCGTCCAGTGCGCGGTCTCGCCGAGCCGGTCGACGTAGTCCTCGAGCCGGCACGCGCGCAGCGCGTCGCGGCATGCTTCGTCGCTGAACACGTCGGCGGTGGCCGGGTAGGTGAGCGCGGCCTTCAGCGTGCCGATCGGCAGATAGCTCGTCTGCGGCACGAACATCATTCGCGCGCCGACCGGTGCGTCGATCGCGCCGTCGCCGAACGGCCACAGGCCCGCGAGCGCGCGCATGAACGTGCTCTTGCCCGAACCCGACTTGCCGATCACGAGCCAGCGTGAGCCGGGCTCGATCGTGACGGTGCCGATGTCCGCGAGCGCGTTGCCGTTCGGCAGCGCGAGCTTCAGCGACGACGTCGACAGTTGCTCGCTGTCGACGTAGTGCAGGTTGATGCCGCCGTGCTCGGTCGCGGGCGACACGCTTTCCTTCAGGTGCGATGCACCCATCACGCGCTTGAATTCGCGCAGACGGTTGACCGTCGCGCGCCATTCGACGAGGGTGCTGTAGCTGTTGATGAACCAGGAGAACGAGTCGCTGACGGTGTTGAACGCGGACGAGATCTGCATCAGCACGCCGAACGAGAATGCGCCCGCGAAGTAGCGCGGCGCGGCGACGACGAGCGGGAAGATGATCGCGATCTGGCCGTAGAAGCTCAGCACGAACGTGAGCCGCTTCGTGTACTTCATCACGCGCCACCAGTTGTCGCGGATCCGCATGAACAGGTTATGCGCATTGCCGTTCTCGGTGTTCTCGCCGTCGTAGAACGCGATCTGCTCGGCGTTCTCGCGCACGCGGATCAGCCCGAAGCGGAAATCCGCCTCGACGCGCTGCTGCTGGTAGTTGATCGACACGAGCGGATGGCCGACCTTCTGGATGATCAGCGAGCCGACCACCGCGTACAGCGCGGCTGCCCACACCATGTAGCCGGGGATCGCGATCGGGGTGCCGCCGAGCGTGAGCGTCAGCGCGCCCGCGAGCGACCACAGGATCGTGATGAACGACACGAGCGTGACGACCGTCGACAGCAGGTCGAGCGACAGCGCGAGCGTGGTCGTCGCGAACGATTGCAGGTCGTCGGTGATCCGCTGGTCGGGGTTGTCAGCGAGGCGGTCGCGTTCGATCCGGTAGAACGCGCGGTCGCCGAGCCACTGGCCGAGGAAGCGCTCGGTGAGCCACTGGCGCCAGCGGAAGCCGAGCATCTGCCGCAGGTAGCGGCCGTACACGGCGAGGATGATGAAGCCGAACGCGAGCGCCGAGAACTGCATCAGCAGGTTCGGGAAGTCGTGGACGTCCTTCGATTGCAGTGCGTTGTAGAACTCCGCGTTCCATTTGTTGAGTCGCACGTTGATCCAGACGACGCAGAGGTTGATCACGATGATCGTGACGAGCAGCCCCCACGCGATTTTCCATTCGGACGAGACCCAGTAGGGCTTGATGAGGCTCCACGCGGATACCGGGCGCTCGTCCTGCGGTGCGTCGTGGGCGGTGTGGGTCGATTGGGTCATGTGCTTCCTGATGAGTAGCCGGCGCGCGTCAGGTGAAGCCGCGCGCGCCGCGGAACGGCATGCCGCGAAAAGGCGCCCGTCGCGCGGGCGTTCCGGATGGTGGCCCGCGCGTCTTAAATGGCCCTTAACGGCCGGCGGTGATACGGCGGCCGGCACGTGAAACGCGTGCCGGCCTGCGGGCATTGTGCCAGACCGGCGTGCGGCATCGGTGAAATTGCCGACCGGGGACAGTTTGCGGCCGTTTCCGCTTTTATGGTCTAATGGCCGTCGACGAAACAGGGGTGCTTCGTGCGCAGCCGGCAGATAGTCCGGGCGGCGCGGCGAGGCTGAGAGAGACCCTTTGCACCCGATCCGGGTAATACCGGCGCGGGAAGTTTCCGATCCCGCCGGGCCGTGCTGGCTGCCTCCCCATTGCCAGCGCCCTGTCCCGCCCGGCCGGCCTTTGCTGCCGGTTTCGTCCTTTTGGGTACGCGCAACTGCGCGTTACGGAAGGATGCGATGACCGTTCAATCTTCAGTCTTTTGTACCGTCCCGCGTGCACTCGCACGGGGCCGCGCACGTGCGTCCGCACGGCGCGCATGCGTGTTCCGCGAGGAGGGCGCGCGATGACCGTCACGAATTCCCGGCCGGATTTCGCGGTACTGGGCGGCGGCCTCGTCGGCCGCCTGATCGCATGGCGGCTGGCCGGCGACGGCCACCGGGTCGCGCTCTACGAGCGCGGCGGCCCTGACGGCGAGCAG
>NZ_JAAGPL010000403.1:0-2884 GCF_017104785.1 Burkholderia sp. Ac-20353
GCCGCTCGATGCGCAGGCGGGCCGGCCGGCTGCCGGTCCGCCTGCCGCGCCGCCGCGTCCCGCGTGGCTGCTGGCCGAGCCGCAGCCGCTGTTGATGCGCGAGAACCGGCCGGTGTTCCGCACGCCGCTCAGGATGATGTCGTCGGCCGAGCGGATCGAGGCGGGATGGTTCGATGGTCAGCTTGTCGAGCGCGATTACCACGTCGCGCAGGATGAAACCGGCGCGTGCTACTGGATCTTTCAGGAGCGGCCGAGCGGCCGCAGCGAGGCCGGGCCGCGCTGGTTCCTGCACGGCCTGTTCGGCTGAGTGACGATGACTGCGGAATTCAAGTTTCTGCCCGACTACGCGGAGCTGTTCTGCCGCTCGAACTTCTCGTTCCTGCATGGCGCGTCGCATGCGGAAGAGCTCGTCGAGCGCGCGGCGGAACTCGGCTACCGCGGGATCGCGATCACCGACGAATGCTCGCTCGCTGGCGCGCCGCGGATGCATGTCGCGGCGAAGGCGAAAGGGCTGCCGCTGATCGTCGGCGCGTACTTCGACGTGACGCCGGACGACGCCGCGCCCGGCCATGATCCGGGGCCCGGCGCGTTCGGGCTCGTGCTGCTCGCGCAGAACCGCGAGGGCTACGGCAACCTGTCCGAGCTGATCTCGTGGCGGCGCATGAACGCGCCGAAGGGCACGTACCGGCTGACGCCGCGGATGCTGTCGGCGCCGCCCGCGGAGTACGCGCACCTGCGCGGCGTGCCCGACTGCTTCGCGATCCTCGTGCCCGCGTACCCGGTGCGCGCGGACGTGCTCGACGCGCAGGTCGCGTGGTTTCGCGCGACGTTCGGCGAGCGCGCGCGGCTCGGGCTCGTGCAGTTGCAGCGCGCGCTCGACGGTGCGCAGCGCGAGGAGATCCGTGCGGCCGGCGCGCGGCGCGGGATGCGCGTCGTCGCACTCGGCGACGTGACGATGCACCGGCGCTCATGCAAGCAGCTGCAGGATGCGATGACGGCGATCCGGCACGGGATGCCGATCTCCGAGTGCGGCTATGCGCTCGCACCGAACGCGGAGCAGCATCTGCGTCATCGCGGGCGGATCGCGCAGCTGTTTTCGCCGGACGAGATCGGGCAGACGTGCGCGATGCTCGATGCGTGCGGCTTCTCGCTCGGCGATCTGCACTACGAATATCCGCTCGAGCTCGTGCCGCACGGGCACACGCCGGCCAGTTACCTGGAGCAGGAAACCTGGGCAGGGGCGCACCGACGTTATCCGAACGGCGTGCCGGAGAAGGTGGTGAAGCTGATCGAGCACGAACTCGAGCTGATCGAGGAGCTCAAATACGAGCCGTTCTTCCTGACCGTCTACGACGTCGTCACCTATGCGCGCAGCCGGGACATCCTGTGCCAGGGGCGCGGCTCGGCCGCGAATTCGGTGGTCTGCTACTGCCTCGGCGTCACCGAGGTGGACCCCGAGCGCAGCACGCTGCTGTTCGAGCGCTTCATCAGCCGCGAGCGCGGCGAGCCGCCCGACATCGACGTCGACTTCGAGCACCAGCGGCGCGAGGAAGTCATCCAGTACCTGTACGAGAAATACGGCCACAACCGCGCGGCGCTCGCCGCCGCCGTGTCGACCTACCGTCCGCGCGGCGCGCTGCGCGAGACCGGCAAGGCGCTCGGCGTCGATCCGATGCTGATCGAGCGCGTCGCGAAAGGGCATCGCTGGTTCGACGGCAGCCGCGACCTGCTGCAGCAATTCGCGTCGGTCGGGCTCGACCCCGACACGCCGCTGATCCAGGCCTGGGCCGAACTCGCCGCGCGGCTGCTCGGTTTTCCGCGCCATCTGTCGCAGCACTCGGGCGGCTTCGTGATCAGCCGCGGCAAGCTCACGCGGCTCGTGCCGGTCGAGAACGCGGCGATGGACGGGCGGCGCGTGATCCAGTGGGACAAGGACGACCTCGAAGCGCTCGGGCTGATGAAGGTCGACGTGCTTGCGCTCGGCATGCTGTCGGCGCTGCATCGCGCGTTCGACCTGGTCACCGCGTGGCGAGGGCCGCCGATGCGGCCTGGTCGGCCCGACGACGACAGCCCGTTCGGAATGGATGACATTCCGCAGGATGACGAAGCAACCTACGACATGATCTGCCGCGCCGACACGGTCGGCGTGTTCCAGATCGAATCGCGCGCGCAGATGTCGATGCTGCCGCGGTTGCGGCCGCGCAACTATTACGACCTCGTGATCGAGGTCGCGATCGTGCGGCCGGGGCCGATCCAGGGCGGCGCCGTGCATCCGTACCTGAAGCGGCGGCAGGGGATCGAGCCGATTCGTTATCCGAAGGAAGATCTGAAGCCCGCGCTTGAACGGACGTGCGGCGTGCCGATCTTCCAGGAGCAGGTGATGCAGATCGCGATGATCGCGGCCGGCTTCACGCCCGGCGAGGCCGACGAGCTGCGCCGCGCGATGGCCGCGTGGAAGCGCAAGGGCAATCTCGAGCAGTATCACCGCAAGATCGTCGACGGGATGCGGGAGCGCGACTATCCGCCCGAATTCGCCGAACAGATCTTCGAGCAGATCAAGGGCTTCGGCGAATACGGCTTTCCGGAAAGCCACGCGGCGAGCTTCGCGCACCTTGTGTACGCGAGCAGCTGGCTCAAATGCCACGAACCCGAGATTTTCCTCGCCGCGTTGCTGAACAGCCAGCCGATGGGTTTCTACGCACCCGCGCAGCTTGTGCAGGACGCGAAGCGCCACGGCGTGCAGGTGTTGCCGATCGACGTGACGCAAAGCAACCGGGAAGCATCGCTCGAAGCGCTGCCCGGCGACGCGCCGCCGCATGGCCGGCCCGCCGTGCGGCTCGGCCTGTCGCTCGTGCGCGGCCTCGGCGAAGCCGCCGCGCGCCGG
>NZ_JAAGPL010000404.1:0-2418 GCF_017104785.1 Burkholderia sp. Ac-20353
TTCTCTCAGCGCGGGCCCGCGCGGCTCGACTACCGGCTGCTCGGCCAGGCCGGCTGGGAATACGTGGCCGCGTACGATCACCAGGGCCTGCTGTGGGAGCGCAACCTGCACGCGGAACTCGGCTATGCGGAACGCCTGATCCGCGTGCGCTGGGGTGGCGCGCGCATCCGCGATCGCTACCGCTGGGCCACATGGCACGGCCGGATCCGCATCGTCAACGGCACGATCCACCGCTTCGGGTCGCACGGATTCGAGCATGTCGAGGAATCGGCGTGGCGCACCGGCGCGACCGACATCGAGTTCCGCAGCGACACCTATGGCGATGCCGACAGCATCGAGATCGACGTCGGCAATCTCGCCGACGCGACGATCGTCGTCGAAGGAACGATCGACGGATTCGCGAAGGTCGGCGATCCGCTGCAGCGCAATCCGTTTGCGCATGCGCCGTCGTTCCGCTTCGAGATCAACGGCGCGGAACTGCTCGCGCGCGGCGCGGCGACGCACGCGCTCGGCGGCACCGAGCTGTTCGTCGCGCTCGAGCGGCTCACGGACCAGACGCTGCCCGTCGACCTCGCCGGCAGCATCGACGTCGCGCCCGGCAATGCGCAGTTCGGGCACCGCCCCGTGTATTTCTTCGGGCGGCAGCACAACGACAGCAAGGTGTGGTCGTCCGCGCAGTTCATTCGCTTCGAAACCTGAAGTCGAGCCGTATCGGCAGGTCGTCGAGATCGGGCCGAGCGGGCCGAGCGGTGCGGCGCGCCAGCGGCCCATGCCTCGCAAGCGTCGTGTTTGTTGATAAGGGCTCCGGCATCGTTCAGCGCGCAGTCATGCGTCGACGCCTGACTGCCGTTCCGGTGCCGGCACCGGTGCGCGCTGCTCGGCCGGCCGTGCGATCCTGTCGAGCAGCGCGCGCAATGCCTCATCCACGGCCTCGGGACGCTCGAGCATCAGCTGATGGCCGCATTCGCGCAGCACACCGAACTTCGCGTCCGGCAGCGCATCGGCCAGCGCGCGTCCGTCCGCCGCCGGCGTCAGGCCGTCCGCGTCACCCGCGAGCACGACGACCGGCAGGTCGAGCGCCGCGAGCCGTGCGGCATCGGGCCACGGCGCGTCGCGCAGCACGGCCTGGAACGTCGCGAGCCGGTTGCGGCGCGCAACGCGCGATTCGTACGCGACGAGCGCGCGGTCCACATGCGGATGCCACGCAAGCCGCCGGAACCGCCGCGCAAACACCGGCTTGAGCCATTCGAGCAGCCACGCCGGCAGCGCGGACGGCTGCATGGCCGGGCGCGTGAGCCGGGTGCCGAGCAATAGTGCCGCGTTCGCTTCGTGCAATCGTCCGAGTTCGGCAAGGCGCTCCAGCAGCACGAGCGTGCTGCCCGTGCCGAGCGAATGCGCGACCAGTACATTGCGCGCGCCCTTGTAGCGATCGAACAGCGCGAGATAGTCCTGAATCGTCTCGGCGCCGCGATAGGCGCCGTTGTCCGGATTCGGGCGCGGGCTGTCGCCGTGACCGAGGAAATCCCATGCGACGAGCCCATAACCCGCATCAGCCAGCGTCCGCCATTGGCGGCGCCACTGGTTCTTGTTGCCGCCACCACCGTGCGCGAAGAACACGACGGTATCCGCGTGCTGCGAATCGGGCGGCGCCGGGCGATGGGCGACGCTCAGCGTGCGCCCCGTGCGGACTTCGACCGGCGTGCCGGTCACGACCACCGGGCCGGCGGCCGCGTCAGTCGAATCGGATGTCATGGCTGCTCCTCGTCGATCGGTTGTGCGTGCCGCGCGCCGTCGGTGTTGGTTGCCGGTCGCGCCGGCAGCGCCGGCAGCACCGGCATCGCGTCGATCAGCGCGCGGGTATATGGATGGCGCGGCACGCCGAACACCTGCGCGGCGTCGCCCAGCTCGACCACGCGCCCCGCGCGCATCACCGCGATCCGGTCGCAGATCTGCGCGGCAACCCGCAGGTCGTGCGTAACGAACACGATCGCCATCGCGCGGCGGCGCTGCACGGATTCGAGCAGCGCGAGCACTTGCGCCTGCACCGACACGTCGAGGCCCGACACCATCTCGTCGGCCACGAGGATCGCGGGATCGAGCGCGAGCGCACGCGCGAGGCTGATACGCTGCCGCTGCCCGCCCGAGAACTGGTGCGGATAGCGATCGAGCGCATCCGGCGGCAAGCCGACCCGCGCGAGCAGGTCGGCCGCGCGCCGGCGGGCGTCAGCGCGCTTGACGCCGTGGGCGACCATGCCGGTCGCGACGATGTCCGCGACGGTCTGGCGCGCGTTCAGCGACGCGTGCGGATCCTGGAACACCATCTGGATCTCGCGCCGCAGCGGGCGCAACGCACGCTCGGTCAGGCGCGCGAGATCGTGCTCGCCGCGCAGCACGATGTGGCCGTCGTCCACGCGCGCG
>NZ_JAAGPL010000405.1:0-2864 GCF_017104785.1 Burkholderia sp. Ac-20353
CGGTCAGCAGCGGACACAGCGCGAACGACAGGTTCGCCGCGTTCAGCATCTCGATGCACGGCGTCGCGATCAGCTTCGGCAGCCCCTGGCCGTCATAGTCGGCCGGATGCTGCAGCCCCTGCCAGCCGCCTTCGACGAACTGGCGGAACGCTTCCTTGAAGCCCGGCGTCGCGGTCACTTCGCCGTTGCTCCAGCTGCTCGGGTTGCGGTCGCCGTCGACGTTCAGCGGCGCCAGCACTTCACCGCAGAATTTCGCGGATTCGTCGAGCACGGCCTGCGCGGTGTCGAAGCCCGCGTCCTCGAAACCCGGCAGCTGCGCGACGGCGTCGATGCCGGCCAGTTCCTTCAGCACGAACAGCATGTCCTTGACGGGGGCGGTATAGCTCATGGTCGATCTTCCAATCAGGCGGTGAATGTGAGGCGCGCCACGCGATCCGATACGGCAAAACCGGCCAGCGGTTGGCGACGTTTGGCAAATCCTAACCCCAAGCGGACCGATTCCCATTGTCAAATCCGGCCCACGTACTGACAAAACCGGCCACGCCGTGCGCTGCAGCAATCCGCGAAACCCGCGCCGCAGCCCCGGATCGGGCCGCTGCGGGCAAGCGGATCTGCCACCGTCGGAATTCGCGGCCTGAACAGGCCCTAACGCGCTTCCTGGGCCCCCTCGCCCAATTCCCCGCGAAATTTCGCTAGCTGACGCGACTCGGCCACCAGTTGGCCATCGGAATCGCGCAATTCGCCATCGATCCCCAGGAAACCGGACCGGACTTCCTTCGACACGAAGCGTGCGTGGATTGGTCCAGGCGCCGGTTTGGCCTTCAAGTGCACCGCATACTCGATGGTCGGCACCGACGCCCATTGTGCACGATCGACGACGTTATAGACCGGGGGAGGAAAGGCATCGGCGAACAACACGAGGGAGCCGAGGGTCGGAGACGGCTCGTCGTCCAGCGATATCCAGCCTTCGATCGTCGCGTCCTGACGCGGGCCGGCGTTCTGCAGGGCCCCGGGGGCCAGGGACAGGTTGAACCGGGACGCAAACGCCTGCATCGGACCAGGCAAAGCGAGCGAATCGACACTGACACACGCGTGGCAGGACGTGATGGCGGCCGGCTGGCCTGACAAGCGCGCGGTCGCGCCGGTCGCTCGGGAAAAATCGGTGAAGGTCGCTGCATAGTGCGCCTTGAGCTCACCGTCCTGGACAAGCGACAGCGTTGCGCGCGACAGGCTTGTCGTCGATCCGAGGTCGCTGATGCATGCCACTGCGGGGCCTGCGGTCGGGTGACCGATAAAGCTCGCATGGATCGCCAGCAGATCGGGATGCGCACATCGGCCGGCGAGCGTTTCGGCTGCGAGCCTCGCGAGGTAACCTCCGTTCGGATACCCGAGGACATTGAACCGAGATGAGATGTCGATAGGAATTTCCACGCTGGATCGAGACACTACTGCTCTCCTTTTGGCATGAGATGGGTGGGAACACCGCCGATCGAAAGCGTAACGAAAGCGCATCCGGTTTTGAAATTTATCCTGTGAATTGCGCGCGATCAGGATCCTGAATGGCAACCCGGGCCGATAAGCTTTGTGATCCGCAAGCCTCCGCCATTCCGCCCCTATCATTCGCACTACGGAGCGATTATGCCGACAGAAACCGGAACCCGGCTGCACGCGGCACTTCGACCCTGGCGCGCAGGCGCGATCTCTCAGCACGAACGCCGAAGCGTCGATGCGCCAGCGCGTCGCGGCCCCTACGCGCGCCGCCGATAAGTCCCCGGCGTGCTGCCTGTCCAGTGCCGGAACGCGCGATGAAACGCGCTCGGGTCGTCGAAGCCGAGCTCCGCGCCGATCGCCGCGATCGTGTCGTGCGTATCGGTGAGCCGCTGGATCGCGATGTCGCGTCGCAGTTCGTCCTTCAGCACCTGGAACGTCGTGCCTTCGCCCAGCAGGTGCCGGCTCAGCGTGCGCACCGAGCAGTGCAGGCTCGCGGCCGCCTGATCGATCGTCGGCAGGTCGGGCAACTGGCCGGACAGATACTGCCGCACACGATGACAGACGAGCTGCTCGCTGAACGATTCGAAGATCCAGTCGCCGGGCGCGCGGGCGAGGAACTTGCGCAGGTTGCGCTTGCTCTGCCGGATCGGCGCATCGAGGTAGCTCGCGCTGAAGCGCATCAGCGTGCGGCTGCAGTCGAACTGCACGGGCCCGGAGAAAAAATACAGGTGATCGACCGCATGGCGCGGCTGCGGACACGCGAACTCGATCTGCAGCAGAGGGATCTTCTGGCCGATCAGCCAGGACCCCACGCCGTGCACGAGTTTGAGCATCAGCTCATGGCCAAGCGGGCCGATCGGGCCGAAGGCCGGATTCGGCCGGATCACGACCTGTCCGAGCAGGTCGTCGCGCTTCGATTCGACGAAGAAATCGTCAAGGACGAGATGGAAGAACTGCCCGAAGCGGTGCAGCGCGGTTTCGAGGTTGCGCGCGTCGAGCAGGCTGAGGCACAGGTATTTGAGCGTGCCGCCGCGCAGCGGGCGCGAGAAGATGCCGGGCATCTCGTCGTCGAGGTCGATCGCGAGCGTGCGGTACAGCGTCGAGAACTGCTCCTCGGTGACGCGCGCATTCGGTTCGCCCTGCAGCTCGCTCGGGATGCCGGCGCCGCGCAGGTAGCGCTGGATCACGTCGGGCTGCAGGCCCGCGCTCGCGAGGAAACCGTTGACGAGGGAAATCGGCACCGTCGCGCTCGGCGGCGT
The DNA here is from genome assembly GCF_017104785.1 of Burkholderia sp. Ac-20353. Classification (NCBI taxonomy): domain Bacteria; kingdom Pseudomonadati; phylum Pseudomonadota; class Betaproteobacteria; order Burkholderiales; family Burkholderiaceae; genus Burkholderia; species Burkholderia sp. Ac-20353. The sequence continues at coordinate 2,751 of NZ_JAAGPL010000405.1, forward strand.
CAACGGACGGTCAGGCTGGGAAAAACTGGAATCTGGGCCGGTCATGGCGTACACGTCCAACGAACCGCTGGCATTGTACTTGACCCGGCGCGTGCGGACGGCGCGCGGCCCGGC
>NZ_JAAGPL010000406.1:0-2813 GCF_017104785.1 Burkholderia sp. Ac-20353
CGTTGCGAGCTTCACGTTCGGCGTGCTCGACGCGGCCGACGTCGCACGGCTGAAGGCGGCCGGCACCTACGTGATCGGCACCGCGACGCATGTTGCCGAAGGGCTCGCGTGGCAGGCGGCGGGTGCCGACGCGCTGTCCGCGCAGGGCGCCGAGGCGGGCGGGCATCGCGGCACCTTCATCGGCGCGGCCGACGACGCATTGATCGGCACGATGGCGCTCGTGCCGCAACTCGTCGACGCGACGGGCCTGCCCGTGCTCGCGGCGGGCGGAATCATGGACGGCCGCGGCATTGCGGCGGCGCTCGCGCTCGGCGCGCAGGCCGCGCAGCTCGGCACCGCGTTCCTGACATGCGCGGAAAGCGCGATCGCTGCCGACTGGAAAGCGCGCCTGCTCGCGAGCGCGGACACGTCGACGCAGGTCACGCGCGCGATTACCGGGCGTCATGCGCGCGGGCTGCGCAATACGCTGATGGCGCGGCTCGGCGAACGCATGGCCGACGTCGCACCGTATCCGGTGCAGAACGCGCTCACGCAGCCGCTGCGCCAGGCTGCCGCGCGCGCGAACGACGGCGACTACCTGTCGCTGTGGGCCGGGCAGGGCGCGCCGCTCGCGCGGCGGCGCGGCGATGCGCTGACGACTGCGCAGCTGGTCGGCGCGCTCGACGCGGAATGGCGCGCGGCGGCCGGTTGATCGCACGTTCCGGGCGACATGAATCGGGCGACAAGCGGGCGACAAGCGGGCGACATGAAGCGCGTGCCGAAACGCGCGTTTCATTCAGCGATGCCGAACACCGAGTACCCATTCGAAATGCTGCGGGAGTGCTTTAAAGCGACCCTTCACCGACTTGTAAGAAACTAGCGGAAACCCTTATCCCACGGGCTTTACAGAGATTTCAGAAAGGCGTTTGATATGGACATGTATCGGTAGTGTTACCACTACCCCAAAAAAGTCCCACAAATTAATTTGATCACCTACACTTCGGCGCAAGTACGGGGGGTGGCTGCTAAAAGCGGCTGTTTCACGTGCTTGAGGCCAAGTGCATGAACGATGCAACCGGCGAATCGTCCAGTGATTGCAAGCACAGGGATGGCAGCGGGGCACCGCGCGATGGCGTTTACTGGGACCGAAACTGGAGACTTACATGAATATCAAGATGCAAAAGCTGTTGCCGATCACTGCAGCGGCGATGCTGTGCGTTGCAGCTGCAAGCAACGCGGCCGCCGATCAAGTCGTCAAGATTGGCCACGTCGCACCGTTGACGGGCGGGATTGCACACCTCGGCAAGGACAATGAAAACGGCGCGCGTCTCGCAGTCGAGGAGATCAACGCCAAGGGTCTCACGATCGGTGGCCAGAAGATCACGCTGCAACTCGATGCGCAGGATGACGCGGCCGACCCGCGCCAGGCGACGCAGGTCGCGCAGAAGCTCGTCGACGACAAGGTCGTCGCGGTGGTCGGTCACCTGAACTCGGGCACGTCGATCCCGGCGTCGAAGATCTACAGCGATTCGGGCATCGTGCAGATTTCGCCGTCGGCCACGAACCCGGCTTACACGCAGCAAGGCTTCAAGACGACGTACCGCGTCGTCGCGACCGATGCGCAGCAGGGCCCGGCACTCGCGAACTACGCGCATTCGAAGGGCATCAAGAGCGTTGCGGTGGTCGACGATTCGACCGCTTACGGCCAGGGTCTCGCGAACGAATTCGAGAAGAAGGCGAAGGCGCTCGGCCTGAAGGTGGTGTCGCACGACGCGACGAACGACAAGGCGGTCGACTTCCGTGCGATTCTGACCAAGATCAAGGGCGAGAATCCGGACGCGATCATGTACGGCGGCATGGACGCGACGGGCGGCCCGTTCGCGAAGCAGGCGAAGCAGCTCGGCCTGCGCGCGAGGATCCTCGCGGGCGACGGCGTGTGCACGGAAAAGCTGGCCGACCTGGCCGGCGACGCGACCGACAACATCGTGTGCTCGGAAGCGGGTGCGTCGCTCGAGAAGATGCCGGGCGGCGGCGCGTTCAAGGCGAAGTACGAGAAGCGTTTCGGCCAGCCGATCCAGATCTACGCGCCGTTCACGTATGACGCGGTGTACATCATTGTCGACGCGATGAAGCGTTCGAACTCGACGGATTCGGCGAAGATTCTCGCGGCCATGCCGGACACGAACTACACGGGCGTGATCGGGACGACGACCTTCGATTCGAAGGGCGACCTGAAGCACGGCGTGATTTCGCTGTACAACTACAAGGGCGGCAAGAAGACGTTCCTCGATGAAGTGAAGATGTAAGCAGCGGTCAACAGCAGGGGTAGAAACGCGCATGCGGCAACGCATGCGCGTTTCTTTTTTTTCGGCGCGTGCCGGGGCGAGATGCGCGCAGCGGGAAGCGCGTCACACCTTCAGGTGCGCGAGCACCTTCGGCGCGATGGCCGCGACGAGCGCCGCACACAGCGCGACGACCGCGAGCCCGACCGTCAGGTTCGCGACCTGCGCGACCGCGCCGATTGCGACCGGACCGAACAGCAGTCCGAAATACGCGAGGCCGGCCACGTGCGCGAGGCTCTCGGCCGCGTGGATGCCCTTGACGCGCGCGGCGGCGGCGAACAGCACGGGCATCATGTTCGCGAGACCGAGCCCCATCAGCGTGAAACCCGTGAGCACCGCGGCCGGATACGGCACGAGCAGCGCGCCGACCATCCCCGCGCACGCGAGCGACGCGCTCGCGAACACGAGCTGCGGTGCGCCGAACCGCGCGCGCACCGCGTCGCCCGCGAAGCGCGCGGAATTCACGCGGGTGCGCGGGATGATCGATGTGCC